>JBMOQZ010000290.1:0-9763 GCA_049322475.1 Myxococcota bacterium
CGGGCGGCGACCGCGACGCAGCCGACGCCGACGGCGACGGTTACGCGGGCACCGCCTACGGCGGACCCGACTGCGACGACGAGGACGCGTCCGTCCACCCGGACGCGAGCGACACCGCTCGCGACGGCACCGACCAGGACTGCGACGGCGCCGACCTCACGACCGCGGGGCTCGCCGCCGGCGAGCTCGTGATCTCCGAGGTGATGTACGACCCGGACGCCGTCGACGACGCCGACGGCGAGTGGTTCGAGGTCTACAACGCCACCGCGTACGTGGTGAACCTCGCCGGCCTCGTGGTCTCGGACGACGCGGGGTTCGCCGAGCTCGATCGCTTCGAGGTCGACGTCGATCTCGTCGTGGCGGCGGGCGGGAGGGCCGTCTTCGGCGTGGAGGGCGACCCGGCGATCAACGGCGGCGTGACGCTCGACTACGACTTCCCGGGCTCGGGCGTGAACTTCAACAACGGCGCCGACGACCTGTACGTGGGGGTCGCCTCGGGCGCGAGCTTCCTGACGATCGACGCGGTCGCGTGGGACGAGGCGGCGGGCTGGCCCGCGGCGAAGGGCTTCAGCATCGAGCTGAACGACGGCCGCCTGTCGGCGTCCTCGAACGACGCGGCCTCTGCCTGGTGCCTCGCGACGAGCACCGCGGGCTCGACGTCCGACAAGGGCTCGCCGGGAGAGGCCAGCTCCGGCTGCTGACGGGTCACTCCCACGCCTCCACCACCGTCACCCGCCCGCCCCGCGCGGCGCCGTTGCGCCACAGCTCGCGGAGCAGGAGCCGCCCCTCCGGGCTCCGCGCGTATGCCACGGTCGCGGCCCCGACGCGCTCTGTCCACGCGCGGAGCAGCCCCTCGGCGAGGTCGCGGCGGGCGGCGAGCTCCTCGGGCACGGGCCACGCGGTCCCGTCGGCCTCCACGAGCAGGTAGCGCGGGACCCGCACCGGGCCGAGGAGCTCGGCGAGCGCGTGGGCGAACCGTCGGGACGCCTCGCCCTCGGCCCACCAGCCCTCGGGGCCCCTGCGGAGGGCGCCCACCGCGGGCTCGATCTCGCGCAGCGCGGCGTGGAGGGTCGCCACGATCGCGCCGTCGCGATCGAGCCGGGCGCGCAGCCGCCGGCGCAGCGTCCGCCCCGCGAGGAGACCTGCGGCGACGCCCGCGACCACCCCGAGGAGGGGCCCGACGACGGGCGTGAAGGGCGCCGCCAGGAGCCCGGCAACCCCCCCGGCGATCGCGACGGCGCGGGCGAGCCTCCGAGCCCGGCGCTCGCCGTCCGCCTCGATGCGGGTCACGGCGACCGGCCCGGCGGGGCGCGGCGCCACGGGCGGCGGGAGGCGCGCGCGCTCGCCGGCGTGGGCCTCGCCGACGACACGCCACACCCGCGTGTCCCGGTAGTCGCGCCCGACGGCCCACCGCGCGACCACGGCGGCGCCCTCGCCGCACCGCGCCCGCATCCGCGCGCGCAGCCCGTCGAGGTCCGCGAGCGTGGCGGCGAACCCCGCGTTCAGCACGGCGTCCATGCGCGCGACCCCGGCGCGGACGTGCCCGGCGGCGTCCACGCCGAACGTGTGGGCGTGGCGGGCGGCGAGCTCGCGGAGCATCCGGTCGCCGTCCGGCACGCCCGGGGCGAGCCCCACGACGTCCCAGAGCGACGCGACCTTCGAGGGGTCGCCGGGGTCCGGACGCAGCGCCCGGCCGCGGATCTGGTTCGTCGTGACCGCGGCGGTGATGCCGGACAGGTCGACGACCACGTTCACCGCCGGGCAGTCCCAGCCCTCGCCGAGGAGGTGCCGGGTGCCGACGAGGCAGCGGGTGACGCCCTCCGCGAGCAGGCGGGTGGCGAGCTGAACGCGCGCCCCCGTGGGCCAGGCCGTGACGTCGACCTCGTGGTGACCCCCCGCGGCGACGAAGGGGAGATCGCCGAGGCGGGAGGCGAGCCGCGGCCACAAGTCGTCGTCGATCCAGAAGACGGCGCCCGTCACCAGCACCGGATCGAGGGGCTCCGTCCGCGGGTCGGCGACGAGCGCGCGCAGGACCCGCCGGGCGGCGAGCCGGTCGCCTTCCACGTCGCGGTCGCACACGACGAGCGCGCGGAGCGCGTCGCCGCGCTCCCGGTGCTCGAGCGCGAGCACGTCGAGCCCGCCGCGCAGGCGCGCGCCGCTGCCGGCGAGGGTCTGCCAGGCCACGTCCTCGGCGAGCACGGGGCCGCTCGCGCGCAGCCGGAACCCCGCCGCGCGGAGCCCGCCCTCGACGACGGGGTCCTTCGCCGCCATCGACCAGAGCGCGAGCGCGCGGTCGTGCAGCGTCGGCGGCGCCAGCAGCTCCGCGTCGGCGGGCAGGTCGGCGGGGAGCGAGGCGCCGCGCTGGTTGCGGAGCCGGCACAGCGCCACGAGCAGCCCGCTCTCGCCCGCGAAGCGGGCGTCCGTGAGGGTCCAGAGGTCCTCGTGGAGGCGCGCCTCCTCCCACGCGGCGAAGCGGTCGGCGACGGCCGACTCGACGGCCCGGAGCGCCTCGTCCGCGGCGCGCAGCGGCCCGAGGTCGTCGAGGTCGACGAGCACGGGCCACGCGAGGTCCTGGTAGGGACAGAGCTGCCCGTCGCGCACGAGCGGCGGCGCCGCGATCTCGACGGGATCGTCGCCCACGAGCCCGACGAAGCGATCCCAGCCCGACGAGCCGACGGGCGGCGTCGCGGTCAGGCCGAGCACGCGGTGCCCCGGGGCGAGCCGCGCGCGGACCGCCGCGCCCCACGCGGCCGTCGTGTGGTGCGCCTCGTCGAGGACCACGAGCGCGTCCGGGGCGACGTCCGCGTCGGACGCGTAGGTCGCGACGCGCACGGGCGCCTCGGCCGCGCCGTCGCGGGTGGCGACGAGCACGGACGCGACGCGCTCCCGCCACTGGGCGACCAGCGCGGTCGTCGGGACGCGCACCTCCACGGGCGCGCCGAGCTCGCCCGCGACGGCCAGCGCGCACACGGTCTTGCCGGCGCCGGGCGGCGCCACGAGGCAGGCGCGGGCGTCGGGCCGGGCGAGCCGCTCGGCGAGGGCCGCCACCGCGTGGACCTGCCAGGGTCGCAGGCGCGGCCCGAGCGCGCGGTCCGACCACGCGGGAGAGGGAGGCATGGAAGGGGAGTCTACGTTGGGCCCTCCGGCCCGGGTCGGGGCGGGCGTGGCATCATCGCCGGAACCGGGAGATTCGATGCCGAAGTCGCGCTCGTTCCGCGTCGTCGTGGCCGCGTCGCCGGAGGTGGTCCGCGCGCGGCTCCGCGAGGCGACCGTGCTGCGCCTCTTCCCGTCGACGGCGCGCTTCCTCGCGCTGTCGAAGCGCCCGCTCGCCGGGCGGGTCGCCGGCGACGGCGGGTTCAACGTGGCCGTCAACGCGGCGGACCTCTGGACGCGGCTTTTGCCCACGGCGCGGGGCACGGTGTCGGAGGGGAGCGAGGGCACCGTCGTCGAAGGCGTCGCCGGCCTGCCGACGTGGCTCACGTGGTACCTGCGCGCCGTGTTCGTGATCGTGGCGATCGGGACCGTCGCCGCGGGCGGCGCGTTCGCCGCGGGCAACGCGGAGCTGGGCCCGCCCTTCGTCGCGGGGCTCGTCGGGCTCGTGCTCGCCATCCTGGCGATCGGCGTGCACGTGTCGAACGCGGACGCGAACGTCGAGCGGCTCGTGACGGCCGTGGAGCGCGCGGCGACGGGCGGCGAGGCTCCGCCCGTCGCCGAGGCCGAGGCCGTCGACGCCGAGGCCGCCACGACGGCCCCGCGGCCCCGGGGAACGGAGAGGGTCTGACGCGTCCGAGTTAGGGCGCGCCCATGTCCATGCTCCAGAAGGTCGCGTTCACCATGCTCCCGATCGTCGACACGGCCCGGGCGCGCGCGTTCTACGAAGGCACGCTCGGCCTGACGGTGGGGAGCCACGCCTCCAACGGCGTCTGGACCGAGTACGACCTCCCGGGCGGCGGCTGCGTGGCGTTGTTCCGGCACCCGGACCCCGCGCAGGCGCCGCGCCCGGGCGGCGCCAGCGTCGCCTTCGAGGTCGCCGACCTCGACGCGCTCAACGCGCAGCTGAAGGGCGCGGGCGTCCCCTACGCCGCGGACATGGTGCACTCGCCGGTGTGCCGGATGTCGATCGTCACGGACCCGGACGGGAACTCGATCATCCTGCACGAGCTCAAGAAGAGGTAGCTCACTCCCCGTAGATCGCCGCGAGGAACTCGCCGTCCCGCCACCCCGCGTGCCCGTCGCCGAGGCGCACGATCACGAGGTCCGCCGACGGGACCACGTAGAGGCGGTTGTCGTTGGCGCCCGCGGCGGCGACGAGGTCGGCGGGCGCGGGCCAGAAGACGTGGCGGCCCCCGCCGATGCCCTTCGCGGGCACCTCGGCGGCCTGCGCGGCGTCCACCTCCGCGTTGGGCCACCACCCGAGCCCGTAGGCGGGCATGGCGTCGCTCCCGACGAAGCACGGCGCGAAGGGCGGCCTCGTAGCGAACGAGCGCGTCGGGGTCGGGGTCGGCGCGCGGGAAGGTCCCGTCGTCGGGGATCGGCGTGTCGAACGCGACGGGGTGCCGGCAGGCGAGGAGGGCGAGCAGCATGCCGTCCTGACCCGCGAGCGCCCCCACGCGGAAAACGTTTCGGCTCCCTCCCCGTCCCGGTTCTACCGGTAGACTGACGGAGCCCCGCATGCTCATCCTCCTCGCCGCCTGCTCCGACGACGCCACCGTCTCCCTCGGCGGCGACGGCCCCACCTGGCACGCCGACGTCGCGCCCGTCGTCGCCGCGCGCTGCGGCAGCTGCCACACGGCCGGGGGCATCGCCCCCTTCGCGTTCGACACCTGGGAGGAGGCGGCGGCCCTGGCGCCCGCGATGGCCGCAGCGACGGCGAGCGGGTCGATGCCGCCGTGGGGGGCGGTGGAGACCGACGAGTGCGCGCCCCGCTACGGCTGGAAGGACGACGCGCGCCTCACGGACGACGAGAAGGCGCTGTTCGCGGCCTGGGCCGACGCAGGCGCGCCCGAGGGCGATCCCGCCGAGGCCTCGGAGGTCGAGCCCGCGAGGGGCGAGCTCGCCGACGCCGACGCCGAGCTCGTGCCCGCCACGCCGTACGTCACCTCGGGGAAGGACGACGAATTCGTCTGTTTCTCGCTCGACCCGGGCCTGACCGAGCGCGCCTGGGTGACCGGCGTGGAGGTGGTGCCGGACGACCTCTCCGTCGTGCACCACGTCGTCGTCTACAGCGACCCGAACGGGGAGAGCGCCGCGCTCGCCGGCGAGGACGGCCTCTACGACTGCTTCGGCGACGCCGACGTCTCCGACGCGATGGTGCTCGGCGTCTGGGTGCCGGGCGCCTTCCCCACCTCGCCGCCCGAAGGGAGCGGCTTCCCGGTCGAGGCCGGCTCGCGCGTCGTGTTGCAGATGCACTACCACCCGGCCGGGTCCGCCGGCGCCCCGGACGCGACGGGCGTGCGGCTCGCGTGGACCTCCGAGCGACCCGAGAAGACGGCGCTGCTCACGGGCTGGGGCAACGCGTGGGACGAGGGCTCCGGCCTGCTCCCGGGCCCGAACGATCGCGACGCGGCCGAGTTCCGCATCCCGGCGGACGTCGCCGGCCACACCGAGACGATGACGTTCGACTTCGGCGACGTCGGCGGTCGCTACGCGGTGTGGGCGATGGAGGCCCACATGCACATGGTCGGCGTCGACATGCTCGCCACCGTCGAGCACCGGGACCCCGACGTGGGCGTGGCCGAGGAGTGCCTGATCCACGAGCCCGCCTGGGACTTCGACTGGCAGCGCCTCTACACCTACGACGCGCCGCTCGGCGAGGTCTCCCTCGGCGACGACGACGTGCTCACGTTGCGGTGCACCTACGACAACACGCTCGCCAACCCCGGCGTGGCGCGGGCCCTCGACGACGCGGGCCTCGACGAGCCCGAGGACGTGTACCTCGGCGAGTCCAGCTACGACGAGATGTGCATCCTCATCTTCGGGATCGTGTACTGACGCCGCTCACCGCCCCGTGTACTCCTCCACGAACGGGATGCGCGGGACGTCGTTGACGAGGATACCCGCCCCGAGCGCGTGGATGGGCGCGGCGCGCTCGTCGAACTCCTCGGGGACGTGAAGGCGAACAGCCTCGAGCTGGGTGTCCACGAGGTCGCGGCTGAGCTCGGTGGTCCGGCCGCCCGACGCCTCCGCGTAGCCGGGGGCGTGCAGCGCGGCGTAGGCCACCGACTCGATCGAGTGGCGGGTCATCGCGAGGTGCACCCCGTGCGTGGCCTCGAGCGAGTCGAGGCGCTCCAGCGCCACGAGCGCCTCGGCGCAGACGCCGTCGAAGTCGGCGGGGTTGGCGGCCGCGAGGCCGGCGACGGCCTCGGCGAGCTCGCCGGCGAGGGCGTCGGTCCAGTCCCCGCCCCACGTCGGCGACGTGTGGACGTCGAGGACGTCGTCCATCGGGACGAAGTCGCCGGCGACCACGTAGATCCCTTCCTCGTGGAAGGGCGCCGCGCGCGCGTCGAAGTCCTTCGCCGTCGGCTCCAGGAGGCGCTCGGTGCTGATCAGGATCTCCGAGAGCTCGCCGCTCGCCCCCCCCGTCATCTCCTCGTAGATCGGCTGCCGCTCGGTGTTCAGCGCGATCGCCGCGCGGAGGTGCGCCCAGAAACCCTCGAGCGGCTCCGCCGGCTGCGGGTCCGGGTCGGGTGTGCAGGCCGCGAGGAGGAGCACGGTCCCATCGTACCCCGCCGTCTCTGGTAGGCTCGGACGCGTGGTGCCCCTCCTCCTCGCCCTCGCGTGCGCCGGCGAGCCCGCGGACGACACGTCCACGGGCGAGCCCGACACGGACGCCGACACCGACGCGGACGCGGACGCGGACAGCGACGCCGACACGGACACCGACACCCACTCCGACACCTACGACGCGTACGTGCGCGTCTACAACGCGGGCACCACCACGCTCACGGAGGCGCGGGTGTGCGCGGGCGACGACTGCCTCACGGCGCAGATCAGCGCCGGCGAGCCCGGCAACGCGACGGTGATCCCGGCCCGCTCGGGCCGCACGCGGGCGATCGCCATCGACGAACTCGGCGCCTGCGACGAGACCGAGTTCGACCTCGCCGCCGGCGAGACCCACGAGTGGTACGTCACCGAGGTGCCGGGGACGTGGTCCGACGCGGACGGGTGCTTGGCGCGCTGACCGGAGGCGCCTCGACAGGGGACCGTCCCCCGGCGCGGCCGGTCCCGCACTGCCCGTAGGGGTTGCAGCAGATGATGGCGATGCTCCCCGACCGGCCGTGTCGGTGAGGATGGTGACTCTTGCGTCCATCCGGTTGGACGGCGGGGTCTCGGGCGTCCATCTGCGTGGACGCGCGCGCGCGGTACACTCGCGGCGATGCCACCCGACGACGATCTGCAGGAGGTCCGACGAGAGCGCGACCTCTATGCGCGCCTCCTCGCACTTGGGGATTTGACGGAGCCGGAGCCCTTCCTCGCCGAGGCGCTGGCGATCCTCGTGGAGGCGACCGGCGCATCCCGCGGGTACTTGTCCCTCCTCGGGACGGAGGCGGGCGACGCCCCGGCCTGGCGGGCGGCGCACGGGTGTGACCACGAGGCGCTCGACGAGATCGAGGAGGCCGTCTCGCGCGGGATCCTGTCGCGCGCGGTCCTGACGGGCCAGACGATCCAGACGGGGGCGGCGTTCCGCGATCCCCGCTTCCAGGACCGGGCGAGCGTGCGGCGCAACCGCATCGAGGCGGTCCTGTGCGCGCCGGTAGGAGGACCTCCGCCGCTGGGGGTGGTGTACCTGCAGGGCCACGCGCGCGGCGGGCCCTTCGCCGCGGAGGACGTGCGGCTGGTGGAGACGATGGCGCGGCGCCTCGCGCCGTTCGCGGAGCGGCTCGGCCTCCGGCACGCGCTCGCCCGACCGGACGATCCCACGGCGCCCCTCCGCGCGCGTCTCGATCTGGACGGCGTGATCGGGCGCAGCCCCGCGATCGCGGCCGTGCTGCGGCAGCTCGCGCTCGTGGCGCCCCTCGAGGTGGACGTCCTCTTGACGGGCCCCTCGGGCAGCGGGAAGAACCTCCTCGCCCGCGCGATCGCCCGCAACAGCGCCCGCCGCGCCGGCCCCTTCGTCGAGCTGAATTGCGCAGCCATCCCCGAGACCCTCTTCGAGAGCGAGCTCTTCGGCGCCGAGCGGGGGGCGCACTCCACCGCGCTCACCCGCATCCCCGGCAAGGTCGCAGCCGCCGACGGCGGCACGCTCTTCCTCGACGAGGTGGGCGCGATGCCGCTCGGGGCCCAGGCCAAGCTCCTGCAGCTGCTGCAGTCCCGCGCGTACTTCCCGCTGGGGTCGTCGCGCCCGGCCACCGCCGACATCCGCGTGGTGGCCGCGTCGAACGTGGACCTCGACGCCGCAGTCGCCGCCCGGGCGTTCCGGGAGGACCTCCTCTACCGGCTGCGCATCCTCCCGATCCGGATGCCCGCTCTCTCCGAGCGCCTCGAGGACGTGCCGCAGCTCGCGGAGACCATCTTGCGCGACGCCGCCCGCCGGCACCGCCTGCCCGCCCGCCCGCTGTCTCCGTCGGCGACGGTCGCGCTGCAGGCCGCGCCTTGGCCGGGCAACGTGCGGCAGCTCGCGCACTGCCTCGAGGCCGCGCTCATCCGCGCGAACGGGGACGGGAGCGACGTCGTCGGGGTCTCCCACCTCTTCCCGGAGGAGCCGGGCGGGGCGGAGGCGCCGGGCGGAGGGCTGACGTGGCAGGAGGCCACCCGCCGCTTCCAGCGGGAGCACCTCCGCGGGGCGCTCGACGCCGCGGGGTGGAACGTCGCGGACGCCGCGCGGCGCCTCGACCTGTCGCGCCAGCAGGTCTACAACCTCGTGGCCGCGTTCGGGTTGGGGAGGCCGGCCCGATGAGCCGGGTGGAGACGTTCGCCGAAGGCCGTGGCCTCGAGCTCGGCGAGCGCGTGGGCAATTACGAGATCGTGAGGCTCCTCGGCGTGGGCGCCCTGGGGGTCGTGTACGAGGCGCAGGACCTCGAGCGGCGCGCCCCGGTCGCGTTGAAGACCCTGCGGTCCGCCGGCTTCGCGCAGGTCGGCTGGCTGAAGAGCGAGTTCCGCGCGGCCGCCGCGCTCACCCACCGCAACCTCGTGACGTTGTACGAGCTCGTGGAGGAGCCGCCCCACGTCTTCTACGCCATGGAGCTCGTCGAGGGCGCGGACTTCGTCGCCGACGCGCGGGCGGGCGGGTTCGATCGCCTGCGGGCTACACTCGCCGAGGTGATGGAGGGGGTCGACGCGCTCCACGCCCGCGGCCTCGTGCACCGCGATCTGAAGCCCCAGAACGTGCTCGTGACGCCCGAGGGGCGCGTCGTCCTCCTCGACTTCGACCTCCTCGCCGCCCTCGACGAGCCCGACGGGGCGGGGATCGCCGGGACGCTCGCCTACCTCGCCCCCGAGGTGCTCGCGGGAGCGCGCGCGGAGCCCGCCTCCGATCTCTACGCCGCGGGCGTGATGATGTACGAGGCGCTCACGGGTGGGTTGCCCTGGGGAACCGGACGGCTCCTCGACCCCGCCCGGTTCACGGAGGTGCCCCGCCCGTCGTCCCGGGCACGGGATCTCCCCGCGGACCTCGAGGGCATCTGCGTCGGGCTCCTCGTGCTGGTTCCGGAAACTCCGCCTCGCGCGTTCCGGAAAATCTGTCCGCTTCGTGCTCGTCACCCGCGGACGGCTTGTCGTCCAGAGCGAGGTGCCGCGTGCGGACGCTCGGCCCGTCCATGAGCAC
>JBMOQZ010000291.1:0-87609 GCA_049322475.1 Myxococcota bacterium
GCGGCCGCCGCGGTGCTCGACGCGACGCCCGGCCCCGGCGTGGCCCCGCTGGTCGAGGCCGTCGCCCCGTTGCTCGGCGGGGAGGGCGACGTCGTCCGCGCCGCCGTGGAGGCCTGCGTGCGATCCGGCGACCCGCGGGTCGCCCGGGTGCTCGCGGAGGCCGTCGCCGCGGGCCGGGTGGGCCCCGTGCCCGAGCGGACCGCAAGCCGCGCCGCCGCGTGGATCGCGCGGGTCGGGCGCGGCGCCGACGTCCTCCTCCCGCTCGCCCGGACGCTGGGACGTCCGCCCGTGTGGCGCCTGGCCGCGCTCGGCGCGCTCTTGCGGGACGCGTCCCTCGCGCCCGCGGCGTGCCGTTGGCGGTTCCTCGAGGTGCTGGACCCGCCGGAGGTGCGCGCCCGGCTCGCGGCGATGCGGGCGACGCTGCGGGAGCTCTCGTGACCGGGGAGCTCGCGCGCGGGGCGGCCCCGGAGGCGTGCGACGTCGTGGACAGCCTCTTCCGGCTGATGCGCGTCGTCGGGATGCACGGCGGCGCGCACCCCGCCTCGTCCGTCGCGGCGGCCGACGTCGCCGAGGCGGTCGCGCGCGCGGCCCCGCCCTTCGCGATGCAGTTCGTCGCCGGCGGGGTGTTCCGGGACCACGTCCTCGTGCCGCTCGACGCGGAGCGGTACGAGCGCGTGCGCGCGCTCTCGACCGCGCTCGACAACCTCTCCGCGCACGAGGTGCTCTTCGAGGACGTGCCCGACGTGCCCATCCTGTTGAGGTTCGGCGAGGGGCTCGCCCGGGGGGCCATCTCGAGGAGCGCGGAGCTGGAGAGCGTCCGGCTCGCGCCCATCCGGGTGCGGGAGATCCCCGCCGCGACGCGCGGCGTGGGGGGCGAGGACGTCGATCCCGAGGTGTTCGCGGTCGCGCAGGCGGTGCTCGCCGTCAAGGACGCCGAGCGGCTCGCGCCGCCCCCCGCGGCGTGGGATTGGTCGGCGGGCCTGACCATCGTGCGCCGGCTCGACCGCGCGGCCTCGACCTCGCAGGGGGTCGTGGCCGCGGCGGTGGAGTCGGGTGGGGACGGCTGGACCGTGGGGAGGCGCGCAACCGCGGCGTCGTTGCGAACGCTCACGGCGCTCCGCGCCGCCCGCGCGAGCACGCTGGTGTACCGGTCGACCGCGCACGCCGTGCTCGCGTTGTGCCGGTCCGGGCTCCTTCCCCGCGAGGGGCTCGCGGTGCACGAGGCCGCCGCCGAAGCGCTCGCCGCCATGTCGCACTGGCCGGGGCACGGCCCGGTGGAGTCGCACCGCCTCCGGGTCGTGACGATCCTCGACCACGTCGCCGCCGGCGAGGCCGAAGGATCCTCGCTCCACCCCGGGGTCCTCCCGCTCGTTCGGCTCGCCTACGAGTTCGAGGCGGCGCGGCGGCCCCGCGGCGTGGAGTTCGACCTGACCATCGTGGACCTCCTCGCGGACGCCATGCGGGTGCCGATGGTGGGCGTGAACGCCTCTTGGCTGCGGATGATCGTGCAGGTGGCGGGCGTCGTGCCGCCCGGCGCGCCCGTGCGGCTGGCGGACGGACGGGTGGGGGTGGCGATCGGGCCGGGGCCGCGGCGGGACCCGATGCGGCCCGACGTGCTGGTGGACGGGGTGCGCGTCTCCCCCGACCGCGACGTGGAGCTCCTCGCGTCGCCCCGGCAGGGGCGGGGTGCGCGGTGAGGTTCGAGCCGGGAGAGCGCGTCCTCGGGCGCTACGTGGTGGAGGGGGTCCTCGGCGCGGGCGGGATGGGCGAGGTGTGGCGGGCGCGGCACGAGCGGCTGGGGCGCCCGGTGGCGATCAAGACCCTGCTCGGCGGGGCGTCGACCCCGGGGATGCGCGCGCGTTTCGAGCGGGAGGCGGAGACGATGGCGGCGGTCAGCCACCCCAACGTCGTCTCGATCCTGGACTACGGCGTCACCGAGCACGGGGTGCCCTGTATCGTGATGGAGCTCTGCGAC
This sequence comes from Myxococcota bacterium, assembly GCA_049322475.1. Taxonomy (GTDB): domain Bacteria; phylum Myxococcota_A; class UBA796; order UBA796; family SXON01; genus JBMOQZ01. The sequence goes on from JBMOQZ010000291.1 coordinate 1,976, forward strand.
GGATCTTCGCTGGAGCGCGTTCTCCAGGGGAACGAGAGCCTCGCGTGGCCGCTCGCCGCGGAGATCGGCCGCGGGCTCGCCGCGGGGCTCGCGGCCATGCACGCGGCCCGCCTCGTGCACCGCGACCTGAAGCCGGGGAACGTGCTGGTCGCCGCCGGCGATCCGGTCCGGGTGAAGCTGCTCGACCTAGGGATCGCGCGCTCGTTCGCGTCGGACGCGCGCGTGCTCACGCGCGAGGGCGGGCAGGTCGGGACGCTCCTGTACATGGCGCCCGAGCAGATCCTCGCCCGGCCCGTGGACGCGCGCGCGGACGTGTACGCGGTGGGGCTGCTGCTCTACGAGATGGTCGCCGGCCGACCGCCGTTCGAGGGTGAAGGCATGGAGTCCGTGTGGCGCCGCGTACAGGAGCCCGCGCCTGCGCCCGTCGCCGCGCCGGGCCGCGAGCCCCTCCCGCCTCGCCTCGCGCGGGTGATCCTCGACTGCCTCGCGCGCGAGCCCGGGGAGCGACCCGCCTCCGGCGACGAGCTCGTCCGGCTGCTCCGGTGGGCGGAGGAGCCGGCGGCCGGCTCGCGGGCGCCCCTGTCCGTGGCCTCCGAGGCGCCGGCGCCCGAGGTGGACCCGGACGAGCCGGTGCGCTGGGCGCTCGTCGCCCGGCTCCCGCCCTCGCGGCTCGCGCGCCCCGAGGAGCGGCAGTGGCTCGCGACGCTCGGCGAAGACGGGTCCCGGGCCTACGCCCTCGGCGCGCACCTCTGGGTGCTGACCGCCAGGTCGGAGGGCGCGGACGCGGTGCGCGCCCGCGCGGAGCAGGTCCGCGCCGCGCTCGTGGGGCGCTTCGGCCCCACCGTGGAGATCGCCTGGTCGCCCCTCCCGCAGGACGCATTGCTGACGCCCGCCGCGCTCACCGGGGCGGCGCCCCTTCCTCCCGCCTACCGGGAGCTGGTCGCGCGCGTCGCGGGGTGAGCTCCCCCGTCAGGGGCCGACCCCCGGGGGGAAGGCGACGGGACGGGCGGCGGACGGGACCCCGAGGAACCCCGTCCGGTCGAACGACGAGACCCGCCACCAGATCCCCGGCACGCGGAACGGGAGGAGCAGGGCTTCGGGCTGCCAGGAGGGCGTCGACACCTCCTCCACGAGCAGGACGCGGGAGAAGTCCGCCGACGCGGCCAGCTCGATGCGGTAGCCCAGGGCCCGCGCGGCGGGCGCCCAGGCGAAGTCGGGCCGGAGCAGGGTCTCGCCGTGGCCGGGGCGCTCGGGGTCGCCGGGGGGCGGGAGCGCGACGGGCTCTCCGGGGGCCTCGCCCGTCCGGGTCCGGCTCCCGTAGCCGGCGTCGAGGTCGCGCCGGACGCCTCCGCCGAGGACCTCGACGGGCGCGTGCAGCGCCTCGGTGCGCGCGGCCCCCTCCTCGGCGGTGACGCGGAAGCCGCCGCGCTCTCCCGTGGTCACGCCGCTCGGCGTGCGCACCGTCACCGTGGCCGCGTCGTCTCCCTCGGCCGCGCGCACGGAGACCTCTCCGCGCGTGACGGTCACGAGGGACGAACGGTCGGCCCCGACCGACGACGCGTCGAGGGTCAGGCAGGTCCTCGCGACCAGCGAGATCTCGTCGTGGGCTCCGCCCGCGCGCGCGGTGGGCAGGCGGAGCGTGAGGAAGCTGTCGGCGTCCGTGCACACCGTGGTCCCGGCGGTGACCGACGCCCCCGCCGCGAGAGGGACCTCCGCCCCCCCGGGGGGGAGCGCGCGAGCCGTGCCGGTGAGCGCCACGCACACGGCGCCACGCCCGTGGTCGGGGGCCCCCGGGACGAGCAGCACCGTGCCGGCCTCCGGCGTCGCCGTCGGGGCGAGCCCGTTGGCGACCCGGAGGGCCTCGACGGACAGGCCTCGGGAGGAGGCGATGGCCGAAAGGGTGTCGCCCGGTCGCACGACGTGGTGGTCGGCGGCGAGCGCGAGGTGGGCGAGGGAGAGGATCACGGCGTGCTCCTGAGCTGGATGCGGGCGAAGCGGTCGCCCGTGGGATCCGAGGCGGGGTCGCCCGCGACCGGGGGGAGCACGCGCACGTGCTCGTCGGGCACTCCCGCGGCCACCAGCGCGTCCGCGACGGCGCGGGCGCGGGCGTCGGCGAGCCGCGTGTTGCCGTCCGGGGTCCCGTCGGCCGAGGCCGAGCCGACGACGTCGAAGCCCGCGTCGCCGCGGCGCGCCGCCATGTCGGCGATACGCCGCCGGTCCACGCCGGAGAGCTGGGCGCTGCCCTCCGCGAAGCGCACCTCCACGGGTGGGGGCCGGCTCGCGCGAAGCCAGAGCGCGTAGCCGGCGCCGACGGCGCCCTCGAGCGTCTCGCCGCGCCCTCCGCCCAGCACCTCGACGGCGACGGGCCCCTCGGGGACGGCCGCGACGGCCACGCCGGACGGCGAGGGCGGGAGATCGGCGTCGCCGACGCGAAACCGGTCGCCCGGAGAACCTACGACCACGACCGTGCCCTGACGCGGCGCGGGCGCGAGGCGCACGTCACCGCCGCCGGAGTCGGCCACTGTCGGGAGGTACCCGGGCGCGAGCACCTCGACGCGCGTGTCGCCGGGGAGGGAGCCGAGCAGCGCGTGGGCCTGCGAGGCCGGCACCCACTCGCACCAGGGGTGGGGGATCCAGACGAGCGCGCCCTCCGGCTCGAAGCGGCGAGGAGGCGGGGGTGGCGCCTCCTCGGGGGCCGGGGGCCCGGTGGAGGCGACGACGGGCGCGGGCTCCGGCGTCGCCGCCGGCCCGCGCGGGCGGGACACGAGCCCGACGCGGAGGAATGAAGCGCCGTCGGTGCCGGGGAGGTCGAAGCGATAGCCCGCTTCGACCCGGATCGCGGGCCCCGCGCGGAGCGGAGCCTCCACCGCCGCGCCCGTCCAGGCGTGGGGAACCGGGTCGCCGCGCCACCCCCCGCCGAGCGCGGCCCCGACCGAGAGGAGGGCGCGTTCCCGGGACGGGGGGGCGGGGTAGAGGCGCAGCCCCGCCCACGCGGCGCCGACCGGGGACGGCTCGCCGGACGCCCCGGCCTGCAGGCCCGCCTCCGCGTGCAGGGCTCGCCACAGCCGCGCCTCGGCGCCGGCCGCGAGCCCGATCCCCGAGGGGCCGGGGGCCTCCTCCGCGTACTCGCCCACGAGCTGCACGGACGTCGCGATCGGCATCAGGTCCCTCCGAAGAAGCGCACGGCGACGCGCTGGGCGCGCCCGCGCGCGCTCCACGTCCCGTCCAGCGACCCGTCGTCGCCGAGGGTCAGGGTGTAGGTGCCGGCGTCGTCGTGCGCCTCGGCGTCCTCGAGCACGAGGAGCCGCGCCGCGCGGTCGACCGAGCCGACGACGCGGGTGGTGACCGCCGTCCCGGCCGCGCGGACGACCACCACGCCCGCGAGGTGGGCGTCGTCGCCGTCGAGCTTCAGCGACGCGCTCCGGCCGCCGAAGGTCCCCTGCCAGGATCCGAACGTCCCGGAGGCGGACGGCGCCGCGACCGCCTTGCGAGCCTTCCGGGATGGCGGCGCCCGGTCCTCGACGGGGGCGGCCGGGGGTGGGAGGGTCGTCTGCGTGGGCGCCGGCGGGGCCTCGGGCGTGGCGACGACCGAAGGGGTCGGCGCAGCCGCTTCCGGCGTGGGTGGCTCCACGGGCGCCGGGGACTCGCGCGGCCAGACGACGACGGCCACGGCCAGCAGGAGCGCGGCGACCCCCGCGCCCCAACGACGCGCCCGGACCTCCGTGCGTCGATCCGCGGGCGCCGCGAGCGTGGGATGGGGAGCGTCCGAGATCGCGGACTCGAGGAAGGTCGCGTGACCGTCCACGATCTCGGGGGCCTCGTGGAGCAGGTAGCGCTCCGCGTCGTGCTGCGCCGCGTCAGCCAGCGTCGGCGCCGCGGTCGCCGGCGGGCGCCCTTCCACCGGGAGCGCGCCCCCGAGCCCCTCCCGAGCGGCGAGGAGCGCGAGCGCGAACGCGCGCGCGGACGCGTAGCGGTCGCGTGGGTCCTGCCGGGTCGCGCGGGCGATCACCTCGACCAGCGCCGGCGCCAGCCCGCGCCACCGGGGGGAGGTGGGCGCCGCCGCGAAGAGGTCGACCGGGTTGCCGCCGGTGAGCAGCGCGTAGAGCGTCGCCCCGGTGGCGTAGACGTCGGCGGTCGGGCCCACCGACCGCGCGTCGAGCCGCTGCTCGGGCGGCATGTAGGCGAGCGATCCCATCGTGGCACCCGCGCGCGTGGTGCGCAGGGCGTCCTCGTCGGCGAGGAGCGCGATCCCGAAGTCGGCGAGGCGCGCGACGCCGCGCGTGAGCAGGACGTTGTGAGGCTTCACGTCGCGGTGGACCACGCCGGCCGCGTGCGCGGCCGCGAGGGCGGCGAGCACCTGGACGACGTACCCGACCGCGACCGGCGGCGAGAGCGGACCCTCGCGATCGAGGCGATCCTGGAGGCTCTCGTCGGCGATCTCCATGACGACGTAGTCCCTGCCGTCCTCGGAGCCGACGTCGAAGATCCGCAGGACGTTCGGGTGATCCACGCGCGCCATCACGCGCGCCTCGGCGCGCAGGCGCGCGCGCAGGTCGCTCCGCGCCGCCTCGTCTCCGCGGAGGAGCTTCACGGCGCGGGGGACGCCGAGGGCCGTGTCCGTGGCGAGGAACACGGTCGCCATCCCGCCCGTGCCGAGGGGTCGCTCGACGCGGTACCGACCGTGCCCGATGGTCTGGACGGAGGCCAACGTGGGTCACTCCTCCTCGGGGTCGGGCTCGCCGCCGAAGACGATCTCCTCCTCGGTGGGCTCGATCGGGAGCGCGTCCGTGCTCACCGGCGCGACGAGGAACCACTCGCCGGGCGTCGCGCTGCGGACGATGACCGTCCCGTTGGCGAGGTGCTCGCAGGCGATCTGCGTGGTGGGGAGCCGGCGATCGAGCGCTTCGAGCGCGCCTCCGAGCGCGATGAGCCAGTTCGCCGCCACGACCTCCATGCGAGCCTCCTCGCAGGTCCGCACCACGTAGGTGTGCTCGGCTCGGTTGCGCGCCGCGACCATCTCGACCTCCCTGACGAGGTCAACCTTGCACGAGCCGTGCCAGAGAACCCTTACCGGCTCCTTTCGTCCGGCAGCACGGCCTCGGCGACCCGCGCGCGGATCAGGCGCTGGCGCTTCTCGAGGAACCAGGGGTCGAAACCGGCCGCCTTGAGCTCGGCGCGCAGGCGGTGCACGAGCACGTACAGCTTGTTGTCGTCGCCGTGGCGGCCCCAGATCCCGGCCTGGATCTCGTCGTCCGACCGCCAGCCGCAGTCCTCTGGGCCGAGCCCCGCCTTCCGATCCGCCGCCGCGCCCCGGGCGAGCAGGTAGAGGAGGACGGGCTTGTGGGTCCCGGTCACGACGTGACGCGCGCCGGTCCGGGCGTGCTCGATCTGGGCCTCGGGACCCCGCGGCCCGTCCAGGGTCGCCGTGAGGCGGTAAGGGTAGCGGTCCTCCGCGGGCACGACGGTGGCGACCGCCCCGTCCGTGACCCGGACGAGCCGGAGCTCACGCTCGCCCACGCGGAAGGACTCGCCGAGCGCGAGGGGCCGGTCGTCCTCGTCGGTGCCCAGCCACACCTCCGCGTTCGGGTACACGAGGAGCGTCGCGGCGCGCGCGGGACCGTCGGGGAGCACGAGGTCCGCGTCGGCGCCCGCGCCGATCGCGAGGCGGTCCGATCGGATGGGGATTCGCGTCCCGGTCGCGACGTCCTCCACGACCAGCCCTTCGGCGTAGGCGACGGGCCGGCGGCCGGCGAGGCGCAGGCGGAGGCGCACGTCGGGACCGAGGCGAACCACGGCCGTCTCCGGGACGCGTTCGGGCCCCCGCACGCGCTGCTCGTCGAGCCAGGTGCCGTTCGCGCTGCCGAGATCCCGGATCCAGACCGCGTCGCCCTCGACCCACGCGATCACGTGCTGGCCCGACACCCGGGGATCCGGGAGCACGACGTCGTTCTGCGACGCTCGCCCGAGCGACATCATGGGGCGGGCGACGACGTAGCTGCGGGGCGGGTCGCCGAGGATCTCCACCTCGATCATCCCGCGATGATGCCACACGCCGGTCCATAAGGACGCGGTAAGGGCTCGCGACGGCGGGCGCCGGTAGCTTTCGTTCGTTCCCGAGGCGCCCTTGTTCGAGATCATCCTCTGCCTGCCCGACGGCCGGGTCGCGACGCGCTCCCTGTCGTCGCGCCCGTTGACCGTGGGGCGGGATCCGGGCTGCGATCTCGTCGTCGACGACGCGACGGTCTCCGCCAACCACGCCGTCGTCTGGATCGAGGGTGGGGGACCGTGGGTGATGGACCTCGACAGCTCGAACGGGACCTGGGTGGGGGGGAAGCGCGTGTCGGGATCGCAGCCGGTCAGGCCGGACACGCTGATCCGCATCGGCATGCGCGTCTCGTTGTCGCTGATGCGCGTCGAGCCGCCGGCGGCCAACCGCGGCCGAGCGTGGGAGGTCGTCGATCTCGCGACGTCGGCCCGGCACGGGGTCGTCAGCGACCGTTTCTACGTCGGATCCCGGCCGCACGTCCACGTGCACGTCCCCGACGCGCCTCCGGTGGGCGCGGTGGTCCTCGTCCACGACGACGGCGAGGCGTGGCTGGGCCGAGGGACCCACGAAGCGCCCGTCGCGGATGGGGACACGTTCGAAGTCGCCGGGAGGACCTTCCGGGTGGAGGCGGTGTCGGGCGGCGGCGCGACGTGGGTCCCTCACCCTGCCCGCTACCCGTACGTCCTCGACGTACACCTCGGCGTGGACGAGGCCTTCTCCTCGGTCGAGGGTCCGGAGGGCGCGCGGTGGTTCAGCGGCGAGCTCGCCGTGGCGGGCCTCCTGTACACCCTGGGCCACGCGGCCGCCGGCGCGCGTCGCGCCCGCGCCGACGGCGCCGCGGGCTGGGTGCCGTTCGAGCACGCGGCCGTCCGGCTCTGGGGGACCCCGGACGAGGACCGGCTCTTCGCGCTCCTCCTCCGCATCCGATCGGGCGTCGAGGCCGCGGGCCTCGAGCCCTGGTTCCTCGAGCGCCGGCGAGATGCCCTCCGCGTCCGCGCCGGCCAGATCAGCGTTCGGCGGACGTGAGGCCCGCCGGCCCCTGCCTTTCACCCTGCCTCTCAAGGAGACGTCACCATGTTCCTCATCCTCGGTCAGATGGCCCTCGCGGAAGACTCCGCCTTCGCCGGCACGGAGAAGGCCGACGACAAGTTCGCCCAGCCGGAGAGCCACCTCTCCGCCGAGCTGGGCGGGGCGTGGACCACCGGCAACACCGACACCTACACCCTGAACGGCTCGCTCGACGGGTCGCACCGGTGGGGGCGCAACCGCCTCATGCTGGACCTCGGCGCCAACGTCGGCGCCAGCATGGTGGACGGCGACGCCGACGGGCTCCTCTCCGATGCCGAGCGCGCGGCGGGCCGCGTGGAGACGGCGCGCCGGTACAGCGCGGACCTGCGGTACGACCGCTTCATCGGCGAGCGCGACAGCCTGTACGTGCTCGGCGGCGCGTTCGTGGACCGCTTCGCCGGCTACGACACCCGGGTCCACGGCCAGATCGGCTACTCCCGGGTCCTCGTCGAGTCGGACAAGGCCAACCTCGTCGCCGAGCTCGGCGTCGACGTGGCGCGCGAGGACTTCGTCGCCGGGATCGATCCGAACACCGCGGTCGTCGTCGCGGGCCGCGGCCTCGTGGGGTTCACCTACAAGTTCAACGAGTCCGTCGCCTTCTCCGACACGCTCGAGGCGTACGAGAACGTGCTCGTCCCGGCGGACCTCCGGGTGCTCAACCAGGCGGCGATCACCGCGAAGCTGAACGCGACGTTCTCCCTGAAGGTCAGCCACCAGCTCGCCTTCGACAACGTCCCGGTCGAGGGGTACCGCACGCTCGATCAGACCACCCTGGCGACGTTCGTCGCCTCCATCCTGTGAGGCCGGTCATGATCACCCTCCTCCTCGCAACGGCGCCGGCGGCGCACGCGCTCGAGCTCGGCGTCGGCGGCTACGTCGGCCACCTCGCCACCCCCCAGGACTCCCCGGTCGACCCGTCCTTCGCCTACGGCGGGCGGGCCCGCCTCCGCTGGTCCGACGCCTGGGGGGTCGAGGCCAGCCTCGGCACCGCCGACGGGGCGCTCGATCCTCGCCTCGAGCTCCTCCGGTTCCTCGGCGACCCCACCGGCGACGTGGTCCCGTTCGTGGCCGTCGGCGGCGGCGCCTGGCTCGCCGACGAGGCCACGTGGCTCGCGGACGGCGGGTTCGGCCTCGACGCGGCGCTCTGTCCCGTCGCCGACTTCCGGGCGGACGCGCGCTATCGGCTCCTCGGCACCGACGATCCCACCGGGGCGTTCTTCCTCAACGCCGGGCTCCAGCTCCACGTCCCGCGCGCCCGCGACGCCGATGGCGACGGGATCGGCGACCGCGACGACACCTGCCGCGACGTCGCCGAGGACGTGGACGCGTTCGAGGACGCCGACGGATGCCCCGACCCCGACAACGACGCCGACGGCGTGGCGGACGAAGCGGATGGATGCGACGCGGAGGCCGAGGACGTCGACGGGTTCCGCGACGACGACGGCTGCCCGGACCCGGACAACGACGGCGACGGCGTCGCCGACGCGGCCGACGGGTGCGACGCGGACGCCGAGGACGCGGACGGGCACCAGGACGGGGACGGGTGTCCCGATCCCGACAACGACGGCGACGGCGTGGCCGACGCCAAAGACGCGGCCCCGAACGAGCCCGAGACGGTCAACGGCTACCGGGACGGCGACGGGGCGCCCGACGAGGTCCCCGCGGCGGTGAAGAAGTTCTCCGGCCGCATCGAGGGCATCCGCTTCGAGACCGGGTCGGCGAAGATCGCGGCGAGCTCCACCGCGGTGCTGGACGAGGCCGCCCGGGTGCTCGTCGAGTTCCCCGACGTGCGGCTCGAGGTGCAGGGTCACACCGACGACGTGGGGGACGACGCGAAGAACCTCGCGCTCTCCCAGGCCCGCGCCCAGTCGGTCGCGGACTACCTCGCCAGCCGCGGCGTCGCGGCGGAGCGCCTCGTCGCGAAGGGCTACGGCGAGACCCAGCCCGAGGTGCCCGGCACCACCAAGGAGGCGCGCTCCCAGAACCGGCGCGTCGCCTTCGTCCTGCTCCCGTAGTCGACCGTTCGGATCGCGCCGCCGCTCCGGCTCGCCGGCGGCGCGATCCTCCCTCCCTGCGGCCGATCACGGACACTCGGATGACCCCTTCCCACTCCTGGCGCTTCTTCCGCGCCGGCGGCTTCGATCAGGTGCGCCTCGACCGCGGGGCCGACCTCGCCGCCCTCGACACGCTCGACCAGAAGCTCTGGGTCGCGCTCGCGTGCCCCACGCGCGGACTCGAGTTCGACGCCCGCACGCTCGAGCTCGTCGACGCGGACGGAGACGGCCGCATCCGCGCGCCGGAGGTGATCGCCGCCACCAAGTGGGCCTGCGCCTGCCTCGGCGACCCGGACCGCCTCCTGAAGGGTGGGGACTCCCTCCCGCTCTCGGCGTTGAACGAGGCGACCGCCGAGGGGCGGGAGGTCCTCGCGGCGGCGCGCCACGTGCTCGCCGCGCTCGGGAAGCCCGGCGCCGACTCCGTCGCGCTCGCGGACGTCGCCGACCTGCGGCGCCTCTTCGCGGCCATGCGCTTCAACGGGGACGGGGTTGTGGCGCCCGCCTCGGCCGGCGACCCCGGCCTCGCCGCCGACCTCGAGCTCGTCGCCTCGTTGTACGAGGGTCCGCTCGACCGCAGCGGCGCGCCGGGTGTCGACGCCGCCCGCCTCGACCGCCTCGAGGCGGAAGGCCGGGCGTGGCTCGCGTGGTCGGCCGGGGCGGTGCTCCCGCTCGGGCCCGCCACGGACGCGGCCGCGTCGGCGCTCGCCGCGGTGGAGGGTCGCGTGGACGCGTGGTTCGACGCCGCGCGCCTCGCCGCGTGGGACCCTCGCGCGCTGGCCGCGCTGGAGGCCGAGGAGGCGAGCCGGCTGGCGAGCGCCGCGAAGGACCTCGCGCTCGATCCCGGCGAGGTCTCCGGCCTCCCCCTCGCGCGGGTGGTGGCCGACGGCGCGCTGCCCTTGCGGCGGGGGCTCAACCCGGCGTGGGCGAGCGCCGTGGACGCATTCGCCCGCGCGGTGGTCACGCCGCTGCTCGGGGAGCGCGAGGCCCTCTCCGCCGCGGAATGGGCGGATCTGAAGGCGCGGCTCGCGCCCTACCGCGCCTGGCGCGCCGGCGAGCCGGCCACGAAGCTGGCGGCCCTCGGCACGGACCGGGTCGCCGCGCTGCTCGGGCGCGTGGCGCCGCTTCGGGCGCTCGTCGCCGAGGACCTCGCCGTCGCGCGGGAGGCGGAGGCGATCGCCCGCGTGGAGAAGCTCCTCCGGCTCGTCCGCGACCTCCGCGGCCTGCTCGACAACTTCGTGAGCTTCCGGGACTTCTACGGTCGCCGGAAGGCGGTGTTCCAGGCGGGTACGCTCTACCTCGACCAGCGCGCGTGCGACCTCTGCGTACGCGTCTCCGACGGGGCCAAGCACGCCTCGCTGGCGGGCATGAGCCGGACCTACCTCGCGTACTGCGACGTCGTGCGCCGCGGCACGGGCGAGACGATGACGATCGCCGCGGCCTTCACCGACGGCGACTCCGACAACCTGCTCGTGGGACGCAACGGCGTCTTCTACGACCGGGAAGGGCGGGACTGGGACGCGACGATCACGAAGATCGTCGACAACCCCATCAGCCTCCGGCAGGCCTTCTGGGCGCCGTACAAGAAGGTCGCCCGCCTCGTCGAGGAGCAGGTCGCGAAATTCGCGGCCTCGAAGGAGAAGGCCGTGGACGACGCCGCCGCCGCGAAGGTGTCGGAGTCCGCGTCGGGGGGCGGAAAGGCCGAGGCGTTCGACGTCGCGAAGTTCGCGGGCATCTTCGCCGCCATCGGGCTCGCCATCGGCGCGATCGGCGGGGCGATCGGCGCGATGCTGACGGCGTTCGCGTCGCTCGCGTGGTGGCAGATCCCGCTCGCGATCGCGGGGATCGTGCTGCTCGTGTCGGGGCCGTCCGTCCTCCTCGCGTGGCTGAAGCTCCGGCAACGGAACCTCGGCCCGCTCCTCGACGCGAACGGGTGGGCGATCAACGCGCGCGCGGCGATCAACCTCCCGTTCGGCGCCTCGCTCACGGCGGTGGCGAAGCTGCCGGAGGGGGCGAGCCGCGACCTCGCGGATCCCTTCGAGGAGAAGCACACCGGCCGGAAGGTCTTCGCGGTCGTGCTGTTGCTCGTGGCCGCCCTCGCGGCGACGTGGTCCGCCGGCCTGCTCTCGTCGTGGCTCCCGTTCGTGCCGCCGCCGCCCCACGCGGTGGACGCCGCGCCGGCGCCGTGACGACGCGTCGCCCGGGTGTGTCACGGGGTGAGGCGGTGTCTCGCTCCGTGACACCCGGGCGGCCCGGGCGTGGCGATCCGGGCACCTCCGGGGCGTTCTTCGTTCGGCACGCCTCTTGCGATGCGACCAGGCGGGCGGCCCGTCGGCAGCCCACGGAGACGACCTCATGATCACCAGCGCCCTCGTCGCCCTCTCGCTCGCCGCCGAGCCCGCCCCCGTCGGGACCCCCGCCGGTCCGGCCCCGGTGGCGCCCACGCAGCCGCCCACGGGCGCGACGGCCCCGCCGCCCCCCTCCGGGACGGCGAAGCCGCCGCCGTGCGAGGCCCGCGCCATCGACCTCGACGGCAACGGCAAGGACTCGATCGTCAGCGGCTCGTTCCCCCTCGGGCAGTTCGGCACCGTGGCCCAGTGGATCGATCCCGCGCGGGACGCGGTCATCGTCCTCGCGCCCCCGAAGGGCGCGATCGAGGTCGGCCCCGGCTCGATCTGCCTCGGCGGCGACGTCGTCGCGGCGCTCGACGCCAACAAGGACGGCCTCCTCGACGCGAAGGACCCGGGCGCCAACCGGCTCCGGGTGTGGAAGGACACCAACCGGGACGGGCGGGTGACGGACCCCGAGCTGGCCCCCCTGCCCGGCGCGCTCGATCCGCGCGCGTCGGTCGTCCGGGCCGCCGCGGGCGACCAGCGCGTCCTCCCGGTCGCGGTCACCCCCTCCGCGCCCGCGCCGAAGCTCTGAGCTGCCTCAGGGAGCGGGGAGCCGCATCCGGAAGACGGACAGCCCCGGCTCCCGCAGGTAGGTGACCTCGCCTCCGTGGGCGGTGACGATCTGGTGGACGATGGCCAGCCCGAAGCCCGTCCCCTCGCGTTTGCCGGCGGAGGCGAAGGGCTGGAAGAGCGCCCCGAGGATCGCCTCGGGGAGGCCCGGCCCGTTGTCGCGGACCTCGAGGAGGACCCCGCCGGAGGCGTCGGGGCGTCCGCACACCTCGACGCGCGGCGCCGACGTCGTCGAGAGCGCCTCGGTCGCGTTGCGGACGAGGTTCCAGACCGCGCGCCAGAAGCGATCCGGATCGAGGCGGGCGCGCAGTCCGCGCGGGATGTCCACCACGAGCCGCACGCCACGCTCCTCGAGCTGCCGGGCGAGCAGGGCCAGGTCGTGCGCGAGCGCGTCCGCGAGGTCGGCGTCCCCGAGCCGGACCGCGCCGTGGCCCTGGACGAACGCGAGGGTGTCGTCCAGGAGGTCGAGCGCGCGCTGGAGCTGGAGGCCGATCCGGCCGAGGGTCTCGTCGCGGGCGGCCTCGTCGACGATCCCGGCGCGGAGGAGGCGCGCGTACCCCTGCGCGGCCCCGATCGGGTTGCGCAGGTCGTGGACGACGAACGCGATCGCCTGCCCGACGGCAGCCATCCGCTCCTGCTCGAGGAGGCGGGCGTGCATCTCGCTGTTGTGGATGGCCAGCGCCGCGTGCTCGATGAACACCTGCAGCAGGTACAGCCGGTCGGGGGTGATCCGGGTGTCGCCCGGCATCGCGAGCGCCATCCCGAACCGCTTCACCGGGAACACGAGGGTCCCGTCCGGGAGGTGGAGGACGCGCGCGTCGGCAGGCGGCCCGGCGACGGCCTCGACCGGGGGCGAGGTGCTGGCGAGCTCGCCGACGCCGAGGTGGTGGACGAGGTCGCCGCCCCCACGATCGCGCAGGATGGCCGCGGACCGCGTGTCGAGCCACCTGCAGATCTCGCCGAGCAGGTGGCGCACGAGCAGGTCCACGTCCCGGGCGTCGCCGCGCAGCGTGGTCACGGTGCGCACGAGGTCCTCGAGCTCGCGCGCGCGGTTCCAGTCGAGCACGAGCTTGGTGGCGAGCTGCTTGACCTCGTCCGTGAGGAACGGCTTGACGAAGTAGCCGACGTCCGCGCCCGCGCGCTGGACGATGGAGTCCACGCTGTGGTCGCTGTACGCGGTGACGAAGACGATCTCGGCGCGAGGATCGAGGGCGCGGACGCGCTCGATCGTCTCCACGCCGTCGAGGCCGGGCATCCGCATGTCGCAGAAGATCGCGGCGTAGGGGCGACCGGCGGCCAGCGCGGCCTCCACGAAGGCGATCCCCTCCGCGCCGGTCGACGCCGTGTCGACCTCGAACCGCGGCGCCGTCTCCATCGCCGTTGGGAGCGGAGCGTCGTCGAACAGCGCGTCGGCCGCCTCGGCGAGCTGCTCGTCCCGCCGCCGGGGGGCGGCGAGCACCGTCCGGAAGCCGTCGCGGACGCTCTCTTCGTCGTCGATGACCAGCACGCGGGCGTTCAGGGGGCGAGGGGTGTTCACGTGGAGAGGACCTCCCGAGGCAGGTGAATTTCGGCGATCGCGCCCCGTCCGGGGCCGGGGCTCGCGAGCGAGAGGCGCCCTCCGAAGGACGCCACGACCCGCCTCGCCGACCCGAGCCCGAGGCCGGATCCGCGAGCCTTCGTGGTGAAGCCGTCTTCGAACAGGCGCGCGGCGTCGGCGGCGTCGAACCCGCCCCCGTTGTCCGTGACGCGGAGCACGCCGCCGCCGCCGTCGGTCTGGACGCAGAGGAGGGCGAGGGCCGGCCGCCGGGGTGGGTCGACGGAGTCGCAGGCCTCGACGGCGTTCTTCAGCAGGTTCACGAGCACCTGCATCACGCGGGCACGCTCCGCGTGGAGGTAGCAGGGCGCGGGGGGAGTCGTGAGGGTGAGCGTGCCTTCGCGCTTCGCGATCGCGTCGGAGAGCAGGAGGCGGGCGTCCTCGAAGAGCTTCCGCACGTCCAGCCGCTCTCGGCTGGGCCCGCTCCCGGCACCCGAGTAGGTGCGGTGCGTGGTGAGGAGCTCCTGGGCGTGGGTCACGTACGCGAGGAGGCGCGTGAGGCCCTCGGTGGCGTCCGTACGGCCCGCGCTGACGTTGCGCGCCAAGGCCTCGACGAGCGCGACGAGCGCGCCGGCCTTGCGCTCACCGAGCGCCGCGGTCAGCGGCGCCTCTTGCGCGGAGAGGAAGGCGTGGGTCTTCCGGAGGAGCTCGTCGTGCTCGCTCCCGCGCTGGACGGTCGCGCGGACGTCCACGGCGCGCGCGGCGATCCCGGTGAGCGCGTTCCCGAGGTCGTGGAGGATGCCGGACGACATCTCGATGCGGCCCTGCTGCCAGGCGTCCCGGGCGAGCGCCGCGTTGCGGACGGCCTCCTCCCGCTTCTGCTCCGTGAGGTCGCGGAGCAGCCCGACGAAGCCCTGCCCGGGCACCTCGGCGACGGCGAGGTCGAGCGGGAAGTCGGTGCCGTCCTTCCGACGGCCCACGACCTCCCGTCCGATCCCGATCACGCGTGGGACGTGGGTGCGGTGGTAGTTGGCCAGGTAGCCGTCGTGCTCCGAGCGGTAGGGCTCGGGCATGAGCACGCGTACGTTCGCGCCGCGCACCTCGGCGGCGGTCCACCCGAACATCCGCTCCGCGGCGGGGTTGAAGGTGAGGATGCACCCCGCGGGGTCGATCGTGACGATCCCGTCCACCGCGGCGTCCACGACCGCGCGGAGCTGGGCCTCGCTCGCCACCAGGCGATCGGCAATCGCCCGCCCCTCCGTGACGTCGCGCGCGATGGCGTAGATCTCCGAGCCGTCGGGCGCCGGGGCGGCGTTCCAGGACAGCCGGCACCAGGTCCCGTCACGGCGGCGATATCGGTTCTCGAACTGGATGGTCCGCGCGCCCGCGGCGATGCGCGCGACCTCCGCGTTCGTCGCGTCGACGTCGTCGGGGTGGACGAGCTCGAGGAACGGCCGGGAGAGGATCTCCTCGTCGGTGTAGCCGAGCACCTCCCGGAACCGTGGGTTGACGCGTCGAAAGTACCCGTCCGTCCCCGCGATGCACAGGAGGTCGAGCGAAAGCGAGAAGAGGCGCTCGAGCTGTTGGGTATCCGTCGCCATCCGATTCCTCCGGACGAGCACGCCCCCGTCACCGCGCGCGGGGGCGCCCTGCCCGCCGGGGATTCTCGTCGTGGGAGGAATTTCTCGCAACAGGCCGAGCGCCATGGGCCGAAGGTACGTCACCGGGGGCGGGGGAGGGCCTTACCTCCCCCTTTCGTCCGACGCCGACGGGCCTACCGCGCCGCCTCCAGCAGCAAGACCCAGCTCCCCATCCCACGCTCCACCAGCACCACCTGCTTCGGCCCGACCGCGGCGAGCCCCGCCTCGATCGCCGGCTCGCGCATCGCCTCGCCGACGAGCTCGGGCTGGTAGAGGTCGAGCTCGACGTAGGACCCGCGCGCGGCGGCGGCGACGCCGTAGCTCCAGGGCTCGAGCCCTTCGCGCGGCGTGACGTCGTTGTGGACGGCGCCGCCGTAGATCACCACGGTGGCGCCGGGGGTCTCGCTGGCGCGCGCGGCGTACTCGCCCAGCTTGCCGCCGAGCAGCTTCAGCAGCGCGTCGTAGACGATGTTCCCGTCGGGCCCCTGCACCGCCGCGTACTCGTCGCACGTCAGCGCGAGGTCGTGCGGGCGGACGTTCAACGCGACGGCCGCCTCGACCAGCAGCACGAGCTCGCTCTTCGTGGCCTCGGGGCGCTTCGTGTCCGCCTCCACCTGCGCGACCACCTGCTCCTCCTGCGCGCCGCACCTCCCGTCGAGGCGCCAGGTCTCGATGACGAGGTCGGTGGCGCGCGGGGCGAGCAGGGGCAGGACGTCGCGCGTGAAGCGCGAGAGCGTGGTCGGGACCGCGGGCCCGTCCGTCGTGGCGTGGAGCTCGCCGACGCCGATCACGCGCGGCGCGTCGGCGAGCACCACGGCGAGGGCCTCGGCGACGCTCGGGAAGACGCGAGGGGCGGGCCCCTCCGTCGGGGGAGCGTCCGCCCCGACACACGCCAGCAGCGCGATCACGCCTTCACCCGCACGTCCCCCCGCCGCTTCGTGACCCCCCGCGAATCCAGCCACTCCAGCAAGGGGATCGCGGTGCGGCGCGTCAGCCCCGTCAGGTCCTTGAACGCCGCCGGGTCGAGCTCCGGGCGCTCCACGAAGAAGGCCCGCACGCGACCGGCCAGCCCCGCGAGCGTCTCCGCGGCGTACCAGCGGTCGCCCACCTGCTCGATCTCGCCCCTGTCGCGCAGGTAGAAGGCGAGGGCGTCGCGGCGGGGGTGCTCGGGCAGCTCGGCGCCGCCCTCGAGGCCGGCGGCCGCGAGGCTCGCCAGCGCCTTCGCGCGCCAGTCGGTCTCGTCCGGGGCGAGCGCGACGCTCCACCCGGGCGCCCGCACGCGCCCGCCCTCCAGCACGATGCGCCCGGCGGCGGCCTCGGCGTCGAGCAGCGCCTGCCAGCTCCGCTCGTCGAGCGCGAGCAGCGCGCCCTCGCGCAGCGCCTTGCGGTTGGCCCCGGGCGACAGCGGGCTCTCGCGGTGGAAGCGGGCGAGCGCGTCGCGGAGCGCGCCGGCGAGCTTCTCGGCCCCGGCCTCGCCGAGCCGCCGCTCGCCGAGCCGCACGCCGCCGGCGACGCCCCGCGCGCGCGCCTCCTCCTCCGGGAGGCCCGCGGGGCCGGCGCGATCGAGCCAGGCGGTGGTGTCGCCGGCCTCGAGCCGCCGGAGCGTCGCCACCGCCTCGGGCGCCGCCTTCTTGCGCGCGACGGGCGCCCAGGGGTCGAGCACGGTCCCGCCGCCGACCGTCGTGGCGGGCGAGGCGCGGCGTACGACGAAGCGGTCGCCCGGGAGGCAGGGGAGGGGCTCGGCGGCGCGGATCTGCACGAGGCAGCTGCGGCCGGCGTAGAGGCCGTCGGCGTCGAGCGGCACGACGCGCGCGTCCACCTCGCGCGTGCCGTGCAGCACGACGAGCTTCGCCTCCTCGAGGTACTCGGGGGCGCCGGGCAGGTGGTGGTAGCGCGCGTCGACCACGTGAGCGTCGGGGACCGCGCCCGGCGCGCACACCCAGCTCCCACGCCCCACCTCCTCGAGCTCCACGCCCGAGAGGTTCAGCGCGGTGCGCGCGCCCGCCTCGGCCTCGGCGACGGCCGCGCCGTGGACCTGCATCCCGCGGACGCGGGCGCGCCGCGTGCCCGGGTGGATCTCGATCTCCGCGCCGTCGGCGAGCCGGCCCCCCCACGCGGTGCCCGTCACGACGGTGCCGAACCCGCGGCGTGCGAACGCGCGGTCGACCGGGAGCCGGAAGGGCGCGTCGGCCGGCTTGGGCGGCGGGACGATGGCGTCGAGCTGCGCGACGAGCCGGTCGAGGCCCTCGCGCGTGACCGCGCTCGTCGCGACGGCGGGCGCGTCCGCGAGGAAGGTGCCGCGCACCTGCTCGCGCAGCTCCTCCTCGCAGAGCGCGAGCAGGTCGGGCTCGACGAGGTCGGACATCGTGAGGACGAGCACGCCCGTCTTCACGCCGAGGAGCTCGAGGATGGCGAGGTGCTCGCGGGTCTGCGGCATCACGCCCTCGACCGCGCTCACGCAGAGCATGACCGCGTCCATGCCCGACGCGCCCGCGACCATCGTGCGCACCAGCCGCTCGTGCCCCGGCACGTCGACCAGCCCCGCGACGCGCCCGCTCGGCAGCGGCAGCGGCGTGAACCCGAGGGCGATGGTGATCCCGCGCTCCTTCTCCTCGGGGAGCCGGTCGAGGTCCACCCCGGTCAGGGCCTTCACGAGCGACGTCTTGCCGTGGTCGACGTGCCCCGCGGTACCGATGACCAGCCGCATCGAGATACCCTAACGCTCGATGCAGGTGAACTGCCCCGAGTGCTCCGCCAACCTCGACGCGGCCCCGGGCTCCAACATCGTCTGCCCCGCGTGCATGACGCCGTTCCTCGTCCCGGCCGCCGCGCACGCCGTCCGCGAGTTCGACGTGATGTTCGCCGACAACACCGTCGCCCACGCCATGTCCCGCCACGCGATCCGCGAGGCGATCTACACCGGCCGCGTCACCGCCACGGCGAAGGTGCGCCACGACGGCTCCCGGTGGGACATGATCGGCGGCTTCCCCGAGTTCGCGGCGGTCTTCCGCCTCCTCGGCGACGACCTCGCGCCCCTCGCCGGCACGCGCAAGCTCGCGGGCTGGCGCTCCAACAGCGAGGCGCCGCCGCCGGTCACCCCGCCCTCACCGGTCGTCACGACCGACCTGCCCGTGCTGCGCTCGCACGTGCCGCCGCCTGCCCTGCCGGCCGACGCGCCGCCGCCGCCGCCGAAGCCCGTCGTGGCCGAGCCGGCGAGGCCGGCGCCCGCCAAACCCGCAGCCCGTCCCGCGCCCGCCCCTGTCTCAGGGAGCGGCGTCCCCGCCTGGGCGATCGCCGCCGCCGCCGTCGTGGTGGTGGGCGTCCTCGCGTGGGTCGTCGCCGGTCGTTAGACGCCGGAACACCTCCTCCAGCGTGGAGCGCTCCTTCGCGAGCTCGGTGAGCACGAGGCCGGCGTCGACGGCGAGCGCGAAGAGGCCGGGGCGCACGTCGCGATCGGCGAGCACCTCGTAGGCGAGCGCGCCGTCCTCCTCCGCCTGCGGCGAGACGCGCTGCACGCCCGGCACCTGCTCGATCCGCGCGCGCAGCTGCGCGTCGGTGAGCCGCACGGTCCCGGGCGCGTAGGCGACCTTCGTGAGCGTGCCGCCGGCGTGGCGCGACTGGATCTCCGCCGTGGGCGCGTCGGCGACGATCTGCCCGCGGTTCAGGATGAGCACGCGATCGCAGGTGGCCTGCACCTCCTGCAGGATGTGCGTCGACAGGATGACCGTGCGGTTCTGCCCGATGCGGCGGATGAGGTTGCGGACCGCGAGGATCTGGTTCGGGTCGAG
The DNA here is from genome assembly GCA_049322475.1 of Myxococcota bacterium. GTDB lineage: Bacteria > Myxococcota_A > UBA796 > UBA796 > SXON01 > JBMOQZ01. Next base: position 21,066 of record JBMOQZ010000291.1, read on the forward strand.
GCCGCTGGTCGGCTCGTCGAGGATCAGGATCGGCGGCTGGTGCAGGAGCGCCTGGGCGAGCCCCACGCGCTGCCGGTAGCCCTTCGACAAGGTGCCGACGGCCTGGTGGAGCCGATCGACGATGTCGCACTCGGCCGCGGCGCGCTCGATCGCGGTCACGCGCTCCGCCTGCGGCATGCCGCGCACGCGCCCCACGAAGTCGAGGTAGTCGAGCACGCGCATCTCGGCGTAGACCGGGGCGGCCTCGGGCAGATACCCGATGCGCCGGCGCACCTCGAGCGACTCGGTCACCACGTCGAAGCCCGCGACCCTCGCGCCGCCGGCCGTCGGGGAGATGAACCCCGTCAGGATCTTCATCGTGGTGGTCTTCCCCGCGCCGTTGGGGCCGAGGAAGCCCACGATCTCGCCGGCGTCCACGGAGAAGCTCACGTCCTTCAGCGCGTCGAAGCGGCCGTACCGCCGGGAGAGGCCGCTCACCTCGATCATCGCGGGCATGGCGCGGGTCTATCCCGAGCGGGCGGGCGCGACCGGTGCTACGCTCTCGGCGCCACCCGGGAGCGCACGTGGCCCTCCTCCTCACGTTCCTCGCCTGCAATGAGTACAAGGTCGTCGCGGGCGACGACGGCGAAGGCGCCGACATCGACGACGGCACCGACACCACCGGCACGCCCACCGAGGAGGACTACTCCGAGTACGACGGCGCCACGCTCGTGGTGGTGTCGCCGGCGAGCGGCGACTTCCTCCCCTACGGCGACACCTCCTCGTTCGAGGCGGTGGTCTACGACGCCGAGGGCAACGAGATGGACTTCGACGACATCTCCTGGAAGAGCGACATCGACTCGGCGTGGCTCCCGGTCGGGAGCGCGTTCGAGGACGACACGCTCGACGTCGGCACCCACGCGCTGACCGCCACCGCCGAGCTGCCCAACGGCGATCGGCTCGCCTACACGATCGGCGGCGTGCTGGTGCAGAGCGCCTACACCGGCGTCTACACCGGCGAGATCGTCGTGAACGTGCTCGTCGACTACGACGGGACCTCCTACGAGGTGGGCTGCTCCGGCGCGACCACCATCGTCGTCGACGCCTACGGCGAGACCGCCACCGGCGACGCCGGCTGCCTGCTCTCGCTCATGGGCTACGAGCTCGACACCGCCTACGTGCTGGAGCTGGAGAACGACGACGGGGAGCTGTCCGGCGTCGCGGCGGTCGACCTGAGCTTCTACCAGTACGACATGGAGACGGAGGGCGAGGTCACCGAAGACGGCGACCTGTCCGGCACCTTCGCCGACGACGTCTTCGGCTACGCCCAGCTCGACGGGACGTACACGGCCACGCGCGTGAGCCGGGACATCTCCGAGTACCAGTGATCGCGCTCGCCGCGCTGGCCCTGGCGCGTCCCGATTCGCGGAGCTCGATCGACAGCGAGACCCATCCGCTGCGCTGCCACTGGGACGCGACGGCCGACCTCGCCCAGTGCGCCGCGGTGCTCGGCTACGCCGAGGCCGCGTGGGACGCGCAGGTGGGTACCCTCGGCTTCCGCGCGCCCCCCTCCGACGGCGGCGAGGGCGGCAGCGACGCGCTCGACCTCTACCTCGGCACCAGCGAGACGGGCGGCGCCGGCGAGGCCTGGGTCGACTGCGACGGCGGCGACCCCCACTGCGTCGACAGCGACGGCGCGGACGGGCTCGCCCGCGCGTCGAGCTACGTCGTCGTCGACGCGCGGACGCCCGCCGCCGACATGGAGGGCTACGTCACCCACGAGCTCAACCACACCCTGCAGTACGGCACCGACTACGCGGAGCCGTTCCTGGCGGTGTGGGAGGGCACCGCGGTCGCCGCGGAGGTGTGGACGCTCGGGACCGCCGACGCCTCGCAGGTGGCGGACTACCAGGCCACGCCCTGGCTCTCCGCGGTGCTGCAGGACGGCTACTTCCTCGACGAGCAGTACGACATCTGGAGCTGGTACGAGTACGGCGCGGTGACGTGGGTGCTCTGGATGGACGAGCGCTACGGCGGCGACGGCGCGATCGGGCCGCTCCTGTGGGAGACCATGAGCCAGGAGGGCTACGGGGACGAGCCCGACGTGCTGGACGCGTGGGAGGAGATTTCCGGGCTGCCGTGGGAGACGGAGCTCCGCGAGTACGCGCTCTGGCGCGCGGCGCTCGCCGACGGCGACGACATCGGCCCGTGGGTGGGCGCGGCGAGCGAGGCCTGGCGCGAGGGGACCATCGACGCGGCGGGCGAGTACACGCCGGAGTGGCCGCTGTTCCCGATGGGGATGGCGGTGTGGGAGGTCGAGGGCTTCGACAATTGCGGGTCGTCCTTCGAGGTTTCCGGCGACGGGCGCTTCGACATCCTCTACGTCCGCGAGCCCGCGGCGGCGAAGTACATGGTCGCCTGCACGCCCATCCGCGCCGTCGCGGTGGTGAGCTTCGGCCCCGAGGACCTCGACGCCGACGACTCGCTCGAGGCCGCCACGTTCACGCTGAAGGTGACGGGTACGCCGAAGAACGCGATCGGCTGCGGCTGCGGCTCCGGCGCCGCCCCGGGCATGGCGCCGTTGCTCCTCGCGCTCGCCGCCTACAGGTCCCGGAAGATCCGGTCCAGCCCGAACCGGATCCCCGCGTCCGCCACCACGTAGACGGGCGGCCCGCCCGCGTCGGGCAGCACCACCGCCGAGACCCCGACGCGAGGCAGGACCCGCGCGGACAGCCGGTGCTCGGGGAACGGGGGCGCGAAGTCCCAGCCCGCGCCCACCTCGAAGCCCGTGCGGTGGGTGATGCCGCGCTCCACGGCGAACGCGGTGCCGACGGGGTTGCGCAGCGCGACGTCCGCGGGCGTCTCGTGGTTGTGGGCGAGCCCGGCGGCCACCCACGGCCCCCGGTCGGCGGGGTACCGCACCGTGAAGCCGAGGTTGCCGACGTGGCGGAGGTCCTCGCCCGAGAGCCCCTCGCGGGCGCGCGCCACGAACGCGAACGAGCGCGCCGGCTCCTTGCCGAGCGCGACGCCGAACCCGCCGGCGAAGCCGCCGCCGGGCTCGGTCGCCTCGTTCACGCCGGCGGACGCGGTGAAGCCGGTCTCGAGCCAGACGCGCGGATCGGCCGCGAGCGCGATCGACAGGGACAGGAACATGGGAGCCTCCGGTGGGTGGGCGGGATAGCCGGGCGCCCGATGAGCTGGTGGGCGCTCGCACTCTCGTTCGCGCACGCGGAGGTCCCCGCGGAGGTCGCCGTGTCCTTCGACGCCGCGGGCGAGCACGCCGCGGTCGAGGTGATCACGGTCGAGAGCGGGAGCGGGTTCCCCAACGGGCGCATCATGGTGTTCGACACCGCGCCGCGCGCGCTCCGTACCGATGCGCGTCAAAGGCTCGTCAACGAGCGCGCGTCGGGGGGCCGCGAGGGCGCCCGGGCCGCCGTGCGTGCCGACGCCGCGACCGCGTTGCAGGCCGCCGGGATCGACCTCGCCGCGCCAGCCGCGCCCCTGACCTGCGCGGACGGGAAGTGCGGCGACGTCGCGGTGCGCGTCACCTCGACGCGCACGCCCCTGCGCGCGGACCAGTGCGCGGGGCGCGAGGGCCCCGACCTGCTCGCCGTCGAGATCGCCGGCGAGACGTGGATGGAGGAGCGCCTGCCCGCGCTCGGCTGCCCGTCGAGCTGGACGGCGGAGGCCGCGTACGTTGACGGCGACGCGATCGTGCTCCTGCTCGGCTACTCCGTGCCGGGCTTCGAGGGGATGGAACGTCGCGTGACCGCGATCGCCGGGAGGATCTGATGCGTTGGCTGCCGTACGTTCTCGCCGCGGGCGCCTCGGTGCCGTGGCTCGCCACGCTCGGCACGGGCGAGCACCCCGCCGACACCGTCGTCGCGGTGATGACCGGCGTCGCCATCCTCGGCGCGGCGTTCCTGCTGTCGTGGGCCTGCGAGGTCGCGGAGATGGACGTGCCGCAGGCGCTCGCCGTCAGCGTGCTCGCGCTCGTCGCCGTGCTGCCGGAGTACGCGGTCGACGCGTCGTTCGCGTGGAAGGCGGCCACGCAGCCGGAGTTCGCCAACTACGCCATCGCGAACATGACCGGCGGCAACCGCATCCTGCTCGGCGGGGCGTGGACGCTGCTCGCGGTGATCGGCTGGATGCGCACGCGCCAGAACGAGATCCAGCTGCCGAAGGACATGGGCGCCGAGATCGTGATCCTGATCCTCGCGACGCTCTACGCGATCGTGCCGGTCATGCGGGGCGCTCTCTCGCTCGTCGACACGGGCGTGTACCTGTTCCTGTACGTGATCTACCTGATCGCGTCGGCGCGGGCGGAGGAGCACGAGGTCGAGCTGGTGGGCCCCGCGAAGGCGCTGGAGCAGCTCGGCACCGCCGCGCGGCGGCTCTCCGTGCTCGCGCTCTTCCTCTTCGCCGCGGGCGTCATCTTCGTGAGCGCCGAGCCCTTCGCCGAGTCGCTGGTCCACACCGGCAAGGCCCTCGGCATCGACGAGTTCGTGCTGGTCCAGTACGTCGCGCCGCTCGCCAGCGAGTCGCCGGAGGTCGTCGTCGCCGTGCTGATGGTGCTGCGCGGCCACCGCGCCACCGGCCTGCGCACGCTCGTGTCCAGCAACGTGAACCAGTGGACGCTGCTCGTCGGCACGCTCGCCGTCGTCTACTCGGTCGCCAGCGGCCACGCCGCCGAGCTGCCGTTCGACGCGCGCCAGCAGGAGGAGGTCCTGCTCACCGCCGCGATGGCGTTCTTCGCCGTCGCGACCATCGCCGACCGCAGCTTCGCGCTCTGGCAGGCGCTCACGCTCACGGGCCTGTTCCTCGTGACCGTGCTGACCCCGCACCTCCACCTGTACGTGGGCATCGCCTACTTCGTGATGGGCGTCGGCATCCTCGTGTTCCAGCCGGCGGCGCGCCGCGGCGTGGTCGAGGCGTTCCAGATCTTCTGGGCGCTCCTCACGGGGCGCCACAAGCACGCCGGGTAGCTCAGGGGCAGTCGATCCGGCTGTCCACGACCGCGCTCCCGAGGAAGCGGACGTGGTCGCGGCCGCTCTCGTGGCAGCCCACGCAGCCGGTCACGCGGCCGGTCGCGACGGGCGCGTGGTCCTCGTCGTAGTGGCCCCAGAACCAGTCGCCGTTGTCGGGGTCGTAGCCGGGCACCTTGCGGATCGCGTCGAGGCCCTTCACGGTGAGCCCCTCGTCCTGGTAGCCCTCGATCACGAAGATGGCGCCCTCGGAGAAGGTCTCGCGGTCGGCCTCGACGTCGTCGAGCGCCACGGCGTTGAGCCAGAGCTGGACGTACTCGCCGTGGTCGGCGTCGCAGGAGGGGCGCACGCCGGTCCAGTCCGGCGGCTGGGCCCACGCCTCGTAGTCCTCGAGCTCCGCGTCGAGGTCCTCGGCGGCGAAGGAGACGGACTCCTCCTCTTCGCAGGCCAGGAGCGCGAGCGCGAGCATCGGGAGAGGCTACCATGCGCCGTCATGGGTCTCCGAATCCTCCTCGCGCTCGCCGGGTGCGCCGCCGAGGCCGCGCCCGCGCCGGCGAAGCCGCCGCCGGTGATCCTGTTGTCGCTCGACACGCTGCGCGCGGACCGGCTCGCCGCGTACGGCGGCACGGGCGACCGCATGCCGAACCTCGATCGCTTCGCCCGCGAGTCCATCGTGTTCGAGACGGCGATCACCCAGGCGAACGAGACGCTCTTCTCGCACGCGAGCCTGCTCACGAGCCGCTACCCGAGCGAGCTCGGCACGATCGACTACGACTTCCGCATCCCGCCGGGCACGCCCACGCTCCAGTCGGTGCTCGGCGCCTACGGCTGGAGGACCGGCGCCGTCGTGTCCGGCGCGTTCTTCTCCGACGCGTTCGGGATGGACGAGGGCTTCGGCAGCTTCGAGGTCGCGAAGGACTGGGGCTCGCTCTGGCACGCCGGCCCGAGGGCGCTCGCGTGGATCGACGAGGCGGAGCGCGGCGACGCCCCGTGGATGCTGCTCGTGCACACCTACGACATGCACGCCCGCTACCTGAAGCCGCCGCCGCTCGGCGGGCTCTGGAGCGACCCCGCCTACGCCGGGCCCGCGCGCAACCTGCTGCGCGAGGCGATGGGCACCGAGCGCGTCGTGGACGGCGCCGTGATGGAGGCGCCGCCGGGCGTCTCGCCGCTGGACATGATGGCGAACGGCGTGCGCCGGCACGTCGACGGCGCGTGGCGGTACCGCACGAGCCCCGAGGCCCGCCGCGCCCGCGAGCTCGACGCCGCGGACCTCGCCGAGGTGCGGGCGGCCTACGACGGCGCGGCCGCCTACCTCGACACGCTGCTCGGCCTCTTCTTCGCGCAGCTCGAGCGGCGGGGGGTGCTCGACGAAGCGGTCGTGATCGTGTTCTCCGACCACGGCGAGGAGCTCGGCGAGCGCGGCGTCTTCAACCACCGGTGGGGGCTGTCCGAGGAGGTCGTGCGCGTGCCGCTGATGATCCGGCTCCCCGGGGGGCGCGGCGGCGGCGCCCGCGTGCCCGGGATCGCCGAGCTCACGGACGTCACGCCCACGGTGCTGACGCTCGCCGGCGCCACGCTCCCCGCGGTGGCGCGGGGCCGCCCGCTCCTCGACGCGGCGGGCACGGTCGTGCCGCCCACGCGCGAGGTCGCGTACACCGAGGCGTCGTGCCGCGCGGTGTCGGCGCGCGCGACCGACGGGCTCCTCGTCTTTTCTGGCCTCGGCCCCGACTCGCCCTGGCTGACCGAGGAGCTCGCCGCCGCGCCGCTCGACGGACCCTGGTTCGAGGGGGCCTCGCTCGCGCCGGAGCGGAAGGACGCGCTACGCCGGTGGATCGTGGACGCGCGCAAGGCGCTCCCGCCGACGCCCCCGCCCGTCGGGACCGGGGACGCGCGCATGAAGGAAGCGCTGAAGGAGCGCGGCTACTGGGAGGCGCGGTGACGCTGCTGCTCCTCGCGTGCGCCGGCGAGCCCGCGCCCGGCCCGGCCGAGCCCGAGGCGAGGCGGCCCTTTGCCGTCGACGACGCGCTCGCCCCCGCGCTCGCCGCGCTGGACACCGACGGCGACGGGCGCGTGGGCGCCGGCGAGTGGGCCCGCACCGCGCCGTCGGGCCCCTCGTTCGGACGCGTGGACCAGGACCGCGACGGCGCGTTGTCCAAGGGCGAGCTCGCGATGGTGCTCAACGCGATCGACCCGCACCAGTGGGAGGCCCCGCGCCCCCGCCGGGTCCCGGACGAGGCGGCCGCGAAGATGACCTACCCGCGCACCTGGGAGGAGCGGATGGCCGCGGACCGGGCGGCGTTCCGGGAAGAGGTCGCCGCCGCCGCGAAGTGAGCGGTCACGACGGCGTCCAGAGGTGGAAGTACCGCCGGTGGTGCTGCTTCCACGTCCCGGCGTGCTCCCACGCCCGCAGCTTCAGGAGGCGCTTCTCGGGGACGTAGGCGGTCGGGAACTGGTCGTCCTGCATCGTCGTCGTGACGAGGAAGGCGACGTCGCGATCGAGCAGCCACGCGTAGTCGAAGGGCTTGCCCGTCAGGCGCGGCTCGGTGAGCGAGTGGTCGTGGATGTCGATCACGTCGACGTCCGGCCCCGCGAAGTAGGGGACGACGCCGGCGTCGCGGGCGAGGAGCCAGTCGCCGGGCTCGGCGCGCGCCGCGATCTCGCGGCCCAGGCGCTCGCCGCCGCCGTCGGGGAGCACGGTGTTGCGCTCGTCGTAGCGGGCCTCGGCCGCGCGGGGCGGCCCGAACGAGAGCCAGGCCGTCCACAGGAACGCGGGGATCGCCAGCCGCGACGGCATCGCCGCCAGCGCGATCGCCAGCGAGGGCAGGAGGAGCCGCCCGCCCGGCATCCAGTTGTAGACCCGCAGCGCGACGACCACGAGCCCGGCGGCGATCGCGACGAGGAGCCACTTCCGCCGCTCGAGGGCCGCCCCCGCGAGCAGCACGCCCCCGCCCACCCACAGCTCGGTGCACCGCTCGAAGTAGCCGCGGTTCATCGCCCACATCTCGAGGAACGGCTTGCGCGCCTGCGCGAAGTACGTGTTGGGCACGAGTGTCCCGAAGTACGCGCCGCGGGCCAGGAAGTAGGGCACCACCACCGCCGCGAAGGCGGCGAGGGCGCGCCGATCGCGGATCGCCAGCGCGCCGCCCACGGCCAGCCCCTCCGGCCGCACGAGGTACAGGCTCCCGGCGAGCAGGCCGGCGATCACCGGAGGCCCGGCGATCGCCGCCCACGCCGCCCCGAGCACGCCCGCGACGAACATGGACGTCTCGAGCCCGTTGCTGGCGGCGATGCCGAAGTGCGGGTTCAGCGCGAGGGCGAGCCCCGCGGCGAGCGAGGCGCGACCGGCCCCGAGCGCGTGCGCGAGCCGCTCGCACAGCATGACGGCGAGCGCGCCGAACGCGAGCCCCCAGCCCGTCGCCCAGGTCGCGGGGTGCAGCGGCAGGCGGGTGCCGGGCGCCATGAGCAACACCCAGAGGAAGTCCGTGTAGCCCTCGACCGGCGGCTCGCCCGCGTTGTAGACGAGCCCGTTCCCGAGCGCGAGGTTGCGCGCGTAGCGCAGGCTCACGTAGGCGTCGTCGACCACCGACGGGCGCGTGGGCCACGCGGACACGAGGAACAGGAGCGGCGGCAGGGCGCGGAGCACGCGGCGCCGTAGCGTCTGGACACGCACTTGTGTATCCCCTAAGCTGCCGCCGCGATGTGGAAGGAGCGCGGTTACTGGCTCGTCGTCGCGGCGACCTTCGCGTTCGCGCTCATGGCGGTGTTCACGCGGAGCGCGGACGCGCCCATCCTCACCGTGGCCGCGTGGCGCGCGGTGCTCGTCGCCGTCGTGTTCGGGGTGTGGGCCGTCGTGGAGGGGGGTGGCCCGCAGGCGCTCAAGCCCGAGAAGCCCGTCCTGCGCCTCGGCGCCTGGTACGGCCTCACCCTCGCGGTGGCGTCCTCCACCTACGTCGGCGGCTTCGCGCTCACGACCGTGGCGAACACGGTCTTCTTCCACAGCCTCTCGCCGCTCGCCGTCTTCCCGCTCGCGTGGTGGCTCTTCCGCGAGCAACCCACGTCCCGGCAGCTCGCGGGCACGGCCATCTCGGTGCTCGGGCTGGCGCTCCTGTCGGGCGTGTCGCTGTTCCACTTCACGAACTTCACCGACCCGCGCTTCCTGCTGGGCGACTTCCTCGCGTTCGTCTCCGCCATCGGGTACGGCGGCTCGATCGTCGCCACGCGCGCGGCCCGCCGCGAGGGCGTGCCCATCGTCCAGACGCTGTTCGTCGCCTGGGTGGTCGCCGCCGCGGTGCTGATCGTCGTCGCCGCGGCGTTCGGCTCGCTCGCGCTCCCGCTCGGCGCGCTCGGCTGGGTCGTCGCGCTGGCGGTGGTCAGCACGGTGGTGCCGTTCTACCTGCTCAACCTCGCGATGCGGACGGTGCCCGCCGGCGTCACCTCGCTCCTCGCGATGTCCGAGGTGGTGTTCGCCACCGCGATCGGCGTGTTCCTGTACGGCGAGTCCATCGCGCCCATCGGGTGGGTGGGCGGCGCGCTGGTGATCGCCGGCATCGTGCACCCCTTCGTGGGCGGCGACGACGCGGGCGACGCCGCGCCGGGCCTCTCCGAGGAGACGCAGAAGGTCCGCGGCGGCCGGCTCGCCTTGCGCCTCGTGATGCTCAACGCGGGCGCGCTGCTGCTCGTGCTCGAGGGGGCCGAGGCCGGCGCGATGCTCGTGTGGATCGCGCTCGGGTCGGTGGTGCGCATCGGGCCGCCGCTCGCGCTCGACTTCGTGGGGGCCGCGCGGGCGAAGCTCCTGCAGGCGGCCGCCGCGCTGATCGGCGTGGGCGTGCTCGTGGGCCTCGCGATGCGGGGCGGCTGGGCCGACCCGGCGCCGCCGCTGTTCGCCGCGGGGCTCGCGGTCGCCATCTGGTTCGCCGATCGCTGGCTCTCCGCGATGGAGGCGCCGGGCGAGGCGGACACCGACCCGTTCACCGGCGGGGCGCTGCTCCTGTTCGCCGCCGGCGTCGCGCTCACCGGCGTGCACCACGCCGCGGGGACGTGGCTCTCGCTCGCGGCGGCGCTGGCCGTCGCGCTCGGCGCGGCGGGCGCGATCGGCGGGATGGTGCGCGGCGGCGTGGGGCAGAAGCTCGACGCCGTGCCGGGCCTCCTCGCGCGGCCGAAGGTCGCGCTGCCGCTCGCGGTCGTGCTGCTCCTGCTCGGGGGCGTGCGCGCCGTGCCCGCGGGCCACGTCGGCGTGGTGGAGCGCCTCGGCGAGCCGCTGGCCGCGCCGGTGGAGCCCGGGCTCGCGATCCGCATGCCGCCGCCCATCGAGACGATCACGCTGGTCGACGTCGCGAGCGTGCGTCAGACGAGCGTGCTCACGGGCGACACCCCGCTGCTCACGGGCGACCAGTCGCTCGTCGCGCTCGACGTGACGCTGTACTGGACCGTCGCCGACCCGCTCGACTTCGCGCTCCACGTGGAGGACCCCGGGGCGTCGGTCGCGACGTTCGCCCGCGCGGCGCTCGCCGAGACGGTCGCGCGCCTGCGCCAGGACGAGGTCCTCACGACGGGTCGGCGCGCGGTCGAGCAGCAGGTGATGCGCGTGACGCAGGGCTATTCGGACGCGGCGGGCATCGGCACGAGGGTGATCGACGTGCACCTGTCGACCGTCGCGGTCCCGGCACCGGTGCTCACGTCGTTCCTCGACGTCATCTCGGCCGAGGAGCGCAAGCGAGAGCGCGTGAACCAGGCCGAGGCCTACGCCGCGCAGGTGGTGCCGAAGGCGCGCGGGCAGGCGGAGGCGACGATCGAGCGCGCGAAGGGCGAGGCCGCGCGGCGCATCGCCGAGGCCGAGGGCGCGGCGCAGTGGGTGCTCGGCGTGTCCGAGGGCGGCCGCTCCGCGGCGCGGCTCAACCGGGTCCGCGTCTGGCGCGAGCAGGTGTCCGAGGCGCTCGCCGAGCGGAAGCTCGTGCTGGTGCCCCGGTCGGTGAAGTTGTGGTTGGGCGGGGTGTTGCCCGTCGAGCGGCGCGGGACGCCCTCGCCCGGAGGGAAGTGATGGGAAACAACGTGCGCGTCGCCGCCGGCGCGGTGCTCGCCGTCCTCGCGCTGATCGCCGCGGCGGTCTTCACGGTGGACGAGCGCGAGGTCGCCGTCGTGACGCAGTTCGGCAAGCCCGTGAAGAAGATCACGGAGCCCGGCATCCAGGTGCGGCTCCCGTGGCCGCTGCAGGAGGTCGTGCGCTTCGACGCGCGGTCGCGCGTGCTGGAGGCGCCGGCGGCCGAGCTGCTCACGTCCGACAAGAAGAACCTCGTGGTCGAGGTCTTCGCCGTGTGGCGGGTCGACGACCCGCAGCTCTTCCTCGAGGCCGTCGGGGGCACGGAGGCCGCCGAGGCCCAGCTCGGCGACCTCGTGATCTCCCGCGTCGCCGCGGCGATCGGCAGCATGGAGTTCAACCAGCTCCTGTCCGCCGGCGGGGGCGCGGACCTGCTGCCCATCTCGGTGAAGAACGAGGTCGCGACGGCCGCGAAGAGCCGCCTCGGCGTCGAGGTGCTCGACGTCCGCCTGCGTCACGTGGGCCTGCCGCTCCAGAACGAGCAGTCCATCTACGAGCGCATGCGCGCCGAGCGCCTCCGCATCGCGAACCAGTACCGGTCCGAGGGCGAGGAGCTGGCGACGACCATCAAGGCGAAGGCCGACCGCGAGGCCGCCGAGATCCTCGCGAAGGCAGAGCGCGAGGCCGCGTACATCACCGCCGAGGCCGAGAAGGACGCCGCCCGCCGCTACACCGAGGCCTACCGCGCCGACCCCGCGCTCTTCGAGCTCGTGGGGGCGATGGACGCCTACCGCGCCGCGCTCGACCACGACACCACCGTGATCCTCGACGCGGACAGCGAATTCTTCCGGGAGCTCAAGGGGTCGCCGCCGTGAGAGGCAACCGCCAAGACGCCAAGGCCGCGCCAAGCACGCCAAGGGAGGGAAGGGGGCGCCTGCGGCGCCTCGGCCCCACTGTGCCTCGATCCGTCTTGGCGCTCTTCGCGTCCTCTTGGCGTATTGGCGGTTCACACTTCCACGGGGATGACGCGTGAACCGGATTCGCATCGCGCAGATCGCCGGCGGCGTCGCGGTCCTCGCGTTGATCGGGGCCACGCTGCTCTTCGTCGACCCGGCGGAGAAGGCCGTCGTGTTCCGGTTCGGGGCCGCCACGCGCGTCGCCGACGCGGGCCTGAACCTGCGGCTCCCGCTGGTGGAGACGGCCGAGCGCATCCGGGTGACCGAGGTGCGGCGCGTGGAGCTGCCCCAGAAGCGGCTGCTCACCGGCGACACCAACCTCGTCGAGGTCCAGCTGGTCGTCCAGTACACGGTGTCGGATCCGCTCGCGTACGCCACCCGCTACGACGAGCCCGAGAAGGTCGTCGCGGCGGAGGTGTCGAGCATCGCGACCGCGCTGGTCGCGCGGATGGGGGTCGACGCGCTGCTGACGACGGGCCGCACCGAGCTGCAGCAGGGCATCCTCGAGAACGCGAAGGCGTCGATCGATCAGCTCGGCACCGGCGTGCTCCTCGTCGCCGTCGAGGTCGGCACGCTCACGCCGCCCGCCGCGGTCGACAACGCGTTCCGCGACGTCGCGACGGCCCGCTCGGACCAGGAGACCATGCGGCTGGCGGCCGACTCCTACACGTCGCAGGTCCTCCCCGACGTGCGCGGTCGCGCGGCGCAGCTGCGCGAGCGGGCGCTCGGCGACGCCGCCGCGACGACGGCGGGAGCCGACGGCGACATCCGCAGATTCGAGGCGTTGCACGAGGCGTACGGAGGCAACCTCGCCGCCGCGCGCGTGCAATTGCGCGAGGAGCTGTTCGGCGAGATAGGTCAGAAGGTCGACGTGCGCGTGGTCCCGCCAGGCGCCGAGCTCTACTACCCGGAGACCCCATGAAGCAGTTCCGCCTGCTCGCGGTGCTGTTCGTCCTCGCCAACATCGCCGTCGTCGGTTTCCTCGTGATGAACCAGGGCTCCGGGGACAAGCCGAAGTCCCTCGGCGACGCGATGAAGCCGCTCGTCGAGGACAAGTCGCTCGACAAGACCGCCTATGACCTGAAGGCGCGCGCCGACGAGCTCAACGTGATCCTCATCAGCCTCGACGCGCTGCGCTTCGACCGCACGGGCGTGGGCGGGAACAAGGACGGGCTCACGCCGAACCTCGACGCCTTCGCCGAGGAGGCGGTGGTGTTCCACAAGGCGACGGCCCCCGCGCCCTGGACGCTCCCGTCGCACATGTCGATGTTCACGGGCCGCTGGCCGAGCATCCACGGCGTCACCAACAAGCTGAAGATGCTCGCGAACGACCAGATGGTCGACGCGTCGCTGTCGCCCGGCATCGAGACCTACCCCGACCACCTCATCCGCCAGGGCTGGAAGGCCGTCGCGTTCACGGGCGGGGCCGGCGTCGCAAGCAAGTTCGGGTACGGCCGCGGTTTCGAGACCTACCTCGACGACAAGCCGTTCGCGGGCTTCGAGTACTCCATCCCCCCCGCGCTGGAGTGGATCGGCAAGAACCGCGACACGCGCTTCTTCATGTTCCTGCACGGCTACGACTCGCACGGGCAGCACCCCGTCGAGGGCAACCCACGCGACGCGATGCCCGACTACAAGGGCACGCTCGACGGCGGCATCGAGGAGCAGGCGCGGCTGCGCGAGGAGGGCTTCGCCACGATCAAGACGCCGGGCCAGACGCCCGACCTGTCCGGGTCGGTGTCGCCCGAGGACGTGAAGTTCCTGAAGGCGGTCTACGACAAGAAGGTCCGGCTCGCCGACCAGCGGCTCGGCTCGTTCCTGTCGCAGCTGCGGGCCAACGGCCTGCTCGACAAGTCGATCGTCGCGATCGTGTCCGACCACGGCGACGAGTTCATGGAGCACGGCTACGTCGACCACGGCGGCTCGCTCTGCGAGCACCAGCTCCACACGGTGTTCATGATCCGCTTCCCCGGCTACGCGCGGCGCAACGACGTCACGCAGAACGTTCGGATGCTCGACGTGTTCCCCACGATCTTCGACGCGCTCGGCATCCAGGGCCCCGGCGGCGCCGACGGCAAGAGCCTGTTGCCGATGCTCCGAGGCGAGCCGCAGGACGTGCCGATCTTCGCGGAGACCGACTACCGCCTGTTCGTGCACCACCGCATGACGCGCAAGGGCGACAAGAAGATCGTCCTCGACCTGGAGGACGGGCAGAAGCAGCTCTTCGACGTCGCGGCCGATCCCGACGAGCAGAACGACATCAGCTCGAAGGAGCAGCGGACGTCCTACGAGATGGAGCAGGCGCTCCGCGGGTGGATGGATCAGACCCGCACGAACCCGCAGGATTACCTGAACATCAGCGAGAAACCCATCGAGATCTTCTGATCTCCAAGGGCACGTCGATCGCGCGTTGACATCCGCAATCTGCCCGAGGTAGCCTGCCTGGGCCCTCGCTCTCAGAACCGAGTACACGTCCCCGGAGACGACATGGCGTACAAGCCCTCGCTCGATCCCGCGCTCTACACTACGGCCGGCGGGAACGTAGACAAGTTCTACATGGACCTGATGGCCGCGCAGGACAAGACGCCGGTCACGACGGACACGAAGCTCCCGCGCATCTCGCTGGTGGTCGGACCCTCGCCGTTCACGATGCCCCGCGGCTGGGAGTTCTTCCTGACCTCGCCGTACGAGGGGATCTCCTACATCTCCACGGTGCTCCACAACGCGGGCTACCCGGTGCGGATCATCGACGTCCGCTACGCGAAGAACCCCCTCGAGGAGGCCTACGCGCAGATCAAGGAGGGCACGGACGTCCTCGGCATCGCGACGTACGAGGACTGCTACCCGTTCGTCGAGGAGCTCGTCCGCGAGGTGAAGCACCAGTTCCCGAAGATGCCCGTCATCCTCGGCGGCTCCCTCGTCACGTCCGTGCCGCACGTGTTCATGTCGGAGATGCCGGCCGACGTCGCGGTCATCTCCGAGGGCGAGATCACCATCCTCGAGGTCATGGACCTCTACGTCCGCGGCGAGTGGGCCACCAAGCTCGCCGACGTGAAGGGCATCTGGTACCGCGACGCCCAGGGGCAGGTTCACAAGAACCCCGCACGCGGGCAGATGCCGAACCTCGACAGCCTGCCGAAGATGCGGCTCGACCTCTGGCCGCAGGCGAAGGGCCCGGGCGGGATGCAGCCGCAGATCATCTCCAGCTACTCCCGCGGCTGCAAGATGGACTGCTCGTTCTGCTACCGGACGACGCCGCAGGAGCGCGTGAAGTCGCCCGAGCGGGTGAACGAGGAGCTCGCCTTCTACAAGAAGCAGTACAACATCGACTTCGTCTTCTTCGTCGACCTCACGTTCACGGCGCACAAGAAGCAGACCATCGAGTACTGCGACGTCATCAAGCAGCACGACCTCACCTGGACCTGCCTCACCCGCAACGCGGACGTCGACCGCGAGGTCCTGCGCAACATGAAGGACGCCGGCTGCGACGTCATCCTCTACGGCGTCGAGTCGCTCGGCCCCGAGGTCCTGAAGGAGGCGCGCAAGGGCTCCACCGAGAACCTCGTCATCCGCGCCATGCGCAACACCTGGGACGAGGGCATCCGCTACGGCGGCCTCACCATCGTGGGCCTCCCGAACGAGACGGAGGAGACCCTCGACCACATGTGCGACTGGGCCGAGGAGAACCGCCACATCTGCCGCGTGAAGTACCTCTCGGCGATGCCCGGCACGACGGTCTACCACCAGGGCCTGCAGAACGGCATGATCCGCTCCGAGGTGGAGCACCTCCGCTGGCTCGCGGTGGAGCAGGCGCTCGAGCGCGACGAGTTCCTCAACTACAACAACCTGCCCGACAACGTGATGCGCCGCGCCTACAAGCGCATCTACGAGAGCTACCAGCCCGGGCCGGTCATGGACTTCCGCCACTGGCCCGAGAACTTCGCGTACTTCGACCCGAACCCCACCGACGGCTGGCGCGCCCAGTTCTCCAGCGCGGCGGCCCCGCCGGCCCCGGGGACGGAGGCGTTCCGGGGGCTCAAGCCCGCCAGCACGGGCGTGACGCTGACCCGCGTCCGGGCGAACGAATTCATGGCGCAGGTCTGACACGGCGATAAGGAGCGCCCGCATCGCGAGCGCACCAATACATGGGACAGACCAGCAGCTCACGCCATCGCCTCCACGAGCTCCACGGCACGCGGACGCACGAGAACCTCAAGGCCGCCTACGCCCTCGACGCGCAGGCGTGCCGGATGTGGGCGTACTTCGGTCGCATCGCCGAGATCGAGGGGTTCCCCGAGGTCGCCCGCGCGTTCCGCGAGCTCGCGGAGTCGCAGGTCGTCTTCGCGGACGGCCACCTCGACTTCCTCATGCGCGCGGGTGACCCCATCGGGGACGCCCAGCTCGGCGAGACCGCGCTGAACACCCGCGCCGCCCGCGCCGCGCTCGTCCGCGACGCCGAGGAAGACCTGCCCGAGATGGCCCGCACCGCGCGGGCCGAGGGCTTCATGGACATCGCGAGCTGGTTCGACACGCTCGTCGAGGCCCGTGCCTCCCACGCGCGCCGTCTCGAGGACGCGCTGCACAAGATGGAGCGAGGATGAACCGGTACGACGCTTCGGCCATCACCGTCCTCAAGGGACTGGAGGCCGTCCGTCGCCGCCCGGCGATGTACATCGGCTCGACCGGTCCGCAGGGCGTCTACAACCTCGTCGTCGAGGTCGTGCAGAACGCCGTCGACGAGGCGCTCGCCGGCCACTGCCACCGCATCGACGTCACGATCGGCACCGACGGCAGCGTCGCCGTCGAGGACGACGGGCGCGGCATCCCCGTGGACGTGCACCCCCGCACGGGGCGCATCGCCGCGGAGATCGTGCTCACCGAGCTCCACGCGGGCTCCAAGTTCACCGACGCGGTGTACAGCACCCCCGGCGGCCTCCACGGCGTCGGCCTCTCCTGCGTCAACGCGCTCTCGGCCTGGCTCGAGGTGGGCGTCGGTCGCAACGGCGAGTCCTGGACCGGCCGGTTCGAGCGCGGCGAGGTCGCCGAGGCGATCCACCACTCGGGCGACGCCCGCCAGCGCGGCACGCGCATCCGCTTCCTCCCGGACCCGCAGATCTTCGGCGGCGCGCACGTCTCCGACGCGCAGCTCGTGCCGTGGCTGCAGGCGATGGCGTTCCTGCACCCGGGCCTCGACATCCACTTCGTCGACCGCCGGACCGGCCTCGACGAGACCTGGAAGTCCGACGCCGGGCTCGCCGGCTTCGTCGCCCACCTCAACCGCAACCGCCAGCTCGTGCACCCCGACCCGGTCCACCTCTCCGGCCGCCACGAGGGCGTCGACGTCGACGTCGCGATGCAGTGGACGCGCGAGTTCCACGAGCACGTCCAGAGCTACGTCAACAGCGTGTTCACCGCGCAGGGCGGCACCCACGTCGAGGGCCTCCGCGCCGCGCTCACGCGGGCGGTCAACCACTACGCCACCCAGCGTCGGCTCCTCGACGAGTCCATCGGCGAGCGCATCGCCGGCTACGACATCCGCGAGGGCCTCACCTGCGTGCTCTCCGTGCGCCGCCAGGAGCCGGAGTTCGAGGGCCAGACGAAGACGCTGCTCACCAGCGCCGACGTCGAGGTCGGGGTCGAGAAGGTCATCGGCGAGCAGTTCCTCGCGTGGCTCGAGGCGCACCCCGACCACGCCGCCGCCATCGTCGGCCGCGCGCTCGAGGCCAGCCGCGCCCGCGCCGCCAGCCGCCGCGCGAGCGAGCGCGCCCGCTACCAGCGGGTCGACTTCCGCATCGACAAGGAGATCTACCAGCAGCAGTTCGGCATCCGGTCGAAGAACTGGCACGACTCCGCGCGCTGGCTGACCGACAAGCAGCTCTTGGGCCTCCACGCCGAGATGACGAAGGTGAGCCCCGACGGCGAGGCCCTCGACGTCTGCTGCGGCAGCGGCGTCGTCGGCAACTCCTTCCGCGGCCGCGTGAAGAAGATCACGGGCCTCGACATCACCCCGGAGATGGTGGCGCTCTCGCGCCAGCGCCTCGACGAGGTGGTGCAGGGCGACGTCTACGACATCCCCTTCCCGAACGAGCGCTTCGACCTCGTCTGCAACCGCGAGGTGCTCCACCTCCTGCCGCACCCCGAGCGGCCGGTGAGCGAGATCTTCCGCGTGCTCAAGCCGGGCGGGCAGTTCATCTTCGGCCAGTGGGTGCCCTTCTCCGAGGTCGACGCCCCCTGGATGTTCCGCATCGTGAAGAAGAAGCAGCCGCTCTTCTTCAACAACCTCATGGAGGAGGACTGCAAGGCCCTCCTCCGCGACGCGGGCTTCGTCGACATCGAGACGAAGGAGTACCTCCAGTGGGAGGACATCGATCTCTGGATCGACACCTGGGAGACGCCCAACCTCCACCGTCACCAGATCCGCGACCTCTACCACCACGCCCCCGCCGAGGTGCGCGCGGTCCACCCCTTCGAGATCTCGCCCTCCGGCGCCATCACCGACTGCTGGCGCTGGGTGGTCTTCTCCGCGATGAAGCCGAGCCACGCATGAGCAACCCGATGGACGCGCGCACCCACTTCACGCAGCGCGCCGCGCGCTACAACGTGTCGAGCCACTGGGTGTCCGACCCGGAGATCGGCAAGTTCGTCTGGTCGAAGCTCTCGCCGAGGGCGACGGACTCGGTCCTCGACGTGGCGTGTGGCACCGGGCAGGTCTCGGCCATCTTCAAGGGCCGCGTGGCGAAGGTCACCGGCGCCGACATCACCGAGGCCATGTTCGAGCAGGCCCGCCCCCACGTCGACGAGCTCGTGATGGCGCCGGGCGAGAAGCTCCCGTTCGCCGACGGCACCTTCGACATCGCGACGTGCCGCCAGGGCATCCAGTTCATGGACGACGCGAGGGCCGTCCGCGAGATGGTGCGCGTGGTCAAGCCCGGCGGGAAGGTCTGCCTCATCCACCTCTGCGCCTACGGCGAGGAGGACAAGGCCGAGTACTTCGAGATCCTCCGCCTGCGGAACGAGGCCCGCAAGAACTTCTACCTGCGCGGCGACCTCGCGCGCCTGCTCGTGAACGCCGGCGCCCCCGAGGTGCACCTCCACGACTGGGTCTCCGTCGAGGACGTCGACGTGTGGTCCAACACCGGCGCCATCCGCGAGGAAGATCGCGAGGCGATCCGCAACGTCTACCGCACCGCCTCGCCCGCGTTCCTCGAGCTGCACGCCGCGAAGGTGGGCGACCGCATCGTCGACCACATGCTCTTCGGCGTGGCGATCGGGGTCAAGCCCCGGTAAGGGGCCACCGATGTGGTGGCTCCTCGTCGCATGCGCCTCGCCGCCTCTGGCCGAGGCCCAGCCCGCCGCGTCGCCTCCGCCCATCCTGCTCCTGTCGATCGACACGCTGCGCGCCGATCGCCTCGGCGCCTACGGCAACACGGAAGGGCTCTCGCCCAACCTCGACAAGCTCGCCGGCGAGTCCGTCGTCTTCGAGCAGGCCTACGCGCAGGCGAACGAGACGTGTTTCTCGCACGCGAGCCTGCTCACGGGCCGCTACCCGTCCGAGCTCGGGCGGCTCGACTTCACCTTCCGCATGCCGTCGGACGTGCCCTCGATGGCGGGCGTGTTGAAGACCTACGGCTACGAGACCGCCGCGGCGGTGGGCGGGGGCTACCTCTCGAAGGTCTTCGGTTTCTCGACCGGGTTCGACCACTACGACGACCAGGTGCAGTGGGGCTCGCTCTACCACACGGCCCCGAAGGCCCTGAAGTGGCTGGACGAGCGCACGAGCGCCGCGCCCTTCTTCCTGTTCCTCCACACCTACGACCTGCACGCCCGCTACCTCAAGCCGAGCCCCTTCGGGTACCTCCACGGCGATCCCTCGTACGCCGGCGTCGCCGCGAACCTCGTCCGCAGCAACGACGGCACCATCATGATCACGGACGACGTGTACACGCCGCAGCGGATGCCGATGGAGCTCATCAGCCGCACGGAGGTGCGCTTCTCCGCCGAGCAGGTGCACGACGTCGTGAAGCGCTACGAGCTGAAGACCGACCCGGTCACCGCGGCGGACGTCGAGCACGTGCGCGACGCCTACGACGGCGCCGTCGCCTACGCCGACGCCCACGTCGGCATGCTGATGGCCTCGCTCGAGCAGCGCGGCCTGCTCGACCGCGCCTGGCTCGTGGTGCTTGCCGACCACGGCGAGGGCCTCGGCGAGCACGGGGTCTTCAACCACCGCTTCGACCTCGGCGACACCGAGCTCCACGTCCCGCTGATCGTGCGGCCCCCGGGCGGCGTGAAGGGTGGCCGGCGCGTCTCCGCGCTGGTCGAGCTCACCGACGTCCTCCCCACGGTGCTCGAGATCGCGGGGGCCACGCTCCCCGCGGGCATCCGGGGCCGCTCGCTGCTGGACGCCGTCCACGGGAAGGCCTCGCCCGAGCGCTCGTTCGCGATGAGCGAAGGCGCCTTCCGCATGGTGAGCGCGCGCGGGCGCGACACCCGCGTCACCTTCCGCGGGCTCGGCCCGGACAACCCCTGGCTCGCCGACATGATCGCCGGCAGCCCGCTCCCGGGCGACGGCTTCGTCGTCGAGGGCGACGCCGCCGCCGCCGAGGACGTCCGCAAGGCCCTCGCGGCGTGGCGCCGCGGCCTCCCGCAGCCGAAGAGCACCGCCACCGACGCCGGCCTGTCCGCCGAGCTGGTCGAGGCCCTGCGCGCGAAGGGCTACTTCGAGGCCGCGCCATGAAGCTGTCAGCCGTCAGCTGTCAGCTGTCAGCCGCGGCCATGCTGCTGGTCGGCTGCGACGCGGGGGCGAAGTGGACCGACTCCGAGGCGCTGGCGCCGACGGTGAAGCGCCTCGACGCCAACGGCGACGGCAAGGTCGATCAGGCCGAGTTCGAGCGCGTCGCGTGGAAGAGCCCGGGCTTCGCCTTCGCGGACGTCGACCAGGACGCCGCGCTCTCGGCCGAGGAGCTCGCGGCGGCCATCAAGAAGGTCGACCCGCTCGACTTCGACGGCGCCGACCCCCGCGGCGCTC
This sequence comes from Myxococcota bacterium, assembly GCA_049322475.1. GTDB lineage: Bacteria > Myxococcota_A > UBA796 > UBA796 > SXON01 > JBMOQZ01. Next base: position 42,051 of record JBMOQZ010000291.1, read on the forward strand.
CCCACCCGAAGCTCGGGCCGGGCATGACCGGCTCGTTCACCGTCGAGCAGCGCTGGCTCTGGGAGGTCCTCTACAGCCTCCGCGGCGAGGCGCTCGCGAAGGACCCCGCCGCGCCCGTCCCCTCCGAGGAGGCCCTCCGCGCCGCGATCGCCACCGGGCGGGTCGACGCCGCGGCCACGCAGCTCGTGCTCCAGCAGCTCCGCGCCGCGTGGACGGCGGTAGGGCTCACGTTCCCCGAGGGGCTGCCCATCAAGTAGGTCAGCGGGGCGGCGGCGGGGTCTTCGGGTCCTCGCGCGGCTCGTCGTCCGGCTTGGCGTCGAGCCAGGCCTTCATCTCCGGCGCGGTGAGGGCGCCGTCGCCGTCGCGGTCGAGGTCGCGGAAGTCGTCGCCGAAGGGGGCGTACTCGGCCGCGGTGACGACGCCGTCGCGGTCGGCGTCGAAGCGCGAGAGCGCCTCGGCGGCGACGAGGTCCGCGTCGGGCAGCGGCGCGGGCGAGCAGGACAGGAGCCACAGCATCGACGCCCGTCCTACCGCGCCCGCGGTGTTATCGGGGGGGCCGTGCGGCTCATCGCGGCGCTCCCGCTCCTCTGGGCCTGCGCGCGGGCGCAGACGCCTCCGCCGCGGGGGATCGTCCTCGTGTCGATGGACACGCTGCGCGCCGACCACACCGCGCCCGGGGGCGCGCCCGCCGACGCCACGCCCACGCTCGCGCGCATCGCCGGCGAGGGCATCGTCTTCGAGCAGGCGTTCGCCACCGCGAACGAGACGCTGTTGTCGCACGGCTCGATGTTCACGGGCCGCCCGACGAGCCACGTCGCGCCCGTCGACTACGACTTCACCATCCCGGACGGCACGCCCACGCTCGCCTCCCGGATGGCGGCGGCCGGGCTCCGCACCGGCGCGGTGGTCGCCAGCGGCCACCTCGCGCGCGTGTTCGGGCTCGACGACGGCTTCGCCACCTACGCGGAGGGCCAGTGGTGGGGCTCCTTCCAGGAGACGGTGCCGATGGCCGTGCGGTGGCTCGACGACGCCGTGCGCGCGGGCGAGCCCTTCTTCCTGTTCCTCCACGGCTACGACGCGCACAACCCGTACGTGAAGCCAGGCGTGTTCGCCCGCATGGCGACGCCCGGGACGCCGAACCCGCTCGGCACGCGCCTCTTCGACCCGTTCTTCTACGAGCGCGTCCGCGGCGACCGCTACTACCCCACCTTCCCGATGCGGCGCATCGAGAACACGCGCGGCACCACCATCCTCGACATCGGGAACTACGAGGCGCTGGACGCCTGGGCGGCCGACCCGGCCGTCCCGTCCGAGCCGCTGACGCCGGAGCAGCGCGCCTTCGTCGAGGGCACGTACCGCAGCGCCGTGCTCTACGCCGACACCTGGATGGGCGTGCTCGTGGAGGAGCTGGCGCGCCGCGGGTTGCTCGAGACGACCACCCTCGTGTTCGTCGCCGACCACGGCGAGGCGCTGCTCGACCACGGCTACTACAACCACCGCCACACGCTCCGCGACGCGTCCACCCACGTGCCGTTCGTCGTGCGCCCCGCGGGCGGCGTCGCGCCGGTGCGCGTGACCACGCCGGTCTCGCTGCTCGACGTGGCCCCGACGCTGCTCGAGCTCGCCGGGGCGAGCCCCGCGCCGCAGATGGAAGGCCGGAGCCTCGTCCCGTGCTTCTCCGGCGCGTGCCCCGAGGGCCGCATGCCCTACGCGGAGGGCGCGGGCGGCGAGGCCTCCGTCACGGACGGGGCCTGGCGCCTCGTCACGCGCGGCGTCTCGCCGAGCGACCCCGCGTTCGACGCGGCGCTCCGCGGCGGCGAGGGCCTGCGCTTCTTCCTCTACGAGCGGGCCACGGGCGAGAAGGAGGACCGCGCGGGCGATCCCGCGCTCGCCCCGGTGCTGGCGAGGCTCCGGGCGGGCATGCTCGCGGCGCGGGGGGCGGCGCCGTGAGGTGGAAGGTCGCCGTCGCGCTCGTCGGGGTCGCCGTCGTGGCCGCGCTCGCCTGGCGCTTCCGCCCTCGCCCGGTCGCGCCGCCCCGCTACCCGGAGATCGCCGCGCGCATCGTCGCGCGCGTCGACGCCGACGGCGACGGCGTGGTGAGCGCCGCGGAGTACGCCGCCGTCGCGTTGCCGGACGAGCCGATGGACCCGTGGGACGAGGACGGCGACGGCGCGCTCTCCCCCCGCGAGGTCGAGCGCCAGTTCCTCGAGGCGAACCCCGCGGAGCTCATGCGGGTGCGCCACGAGGCCACGCGGACGGCGCGCCTGCGGGGCGAGGTCCCGTGATCGGGCTCCTCGCCTGCGCGATCGGGCAGCGCCCGCTGGGCGAGGGCGAGGCCCCCAACCTCGTGGTCCTCCTGCCGGCGGAGGCCGCGGCGTACCCCGAGGAGGCCGACGCGCTCGTCCGGGTGTGGGCCGCGGTCGAGGCGCGCGAGCGCGCCGTCCCCGCCCTGCTGGCGTCGCAGTGGTCGCCGCGCGAGGGCGCGAACACGCTGCCGGGCGTGCTCTCGCTCTACGGCTACCACACGGCGGCCGCGGGCCTGTCGGAGCCGGGCTTCCGCGACGTGGCCTCGCCCGCGTGGCTCACGTCGGCGGACGAGCCGTTCCTCGTCGTGGACGCCACGGGCGCCTCCGTCGACGCCTGGCGCGACGCGCTGCGCGAGCGCCGCCTGCTCGCCCGCACCGCCGTCGTGGTCGTGCCCCTCGACGGCTTCGACAGCCCCCGCCTGCTCGCGTGGTACGGCCCGCGCGCCCCCGCCGCGCTCGCGGACGGCGCGCTCGCCAGCACGCTCGACGTGATGCCCACGCTCGTCCGCGCCGGGCGGGGCACGGTGCCCACCGACGCCGTGGGCACCGACCTCGCGGACGGCGCGGCGCGCCGGCGCGCGGTGTTCCAGGAGGCCGCCGACGGCGCCTTCGTCGTCCGGTCGTGGGAGCACGTCCTGCGGGTGCGCGTCGCCGAGCCCCTGCCTTCGGCGTGCCCCGACGACGCCGTGCTCACCGACGCCGCGGGCGCGCCGTCCTCGGACCCGGAGGCCCGCGCGGCGCTGTGGGAGGCGATGCGCGCGTGGCGGGGCCGGCTAGCCGCGAAGACCGCCCGCGAGCGCCTCGGCGCGGACGACTTCACCCGCCTCAACGCGGAGCAGGGTTACTGGCAATGAGTGGGCGCGATTACGCGGTCGCCGTCGTCGGGCGGATGGACGTACGGGTATGATGCGTCGGCAGGGGCGATCCCCCGAGGAGTGGCACGCGAATGGACGCCCGTGAGCTGATCGACGCCGCCCGGGGTCGCCTCGACGACTTCCGCGAGCTCCAGGCGGCGGGCCTCATCCACGACCGGGGCACCTTCTTCCCGGCGGGTATCCACTACCCGCCGATCACGATGTACCCCCCCGCTGGCGAGCGCGAGTTCCTCGACGGCTGGAAGGACCCCGAGAACGGCACCTACACGTTCTACCTGCACGTGCCCTTCTGCAAGCGGCAGTGCACGTTCTGCCACTACCCCATCGTCACCGGCAAGGACGAGGACGCGCAGGCCCGCGTGGTCCGCCTGCTCGGCCGCGAGATGGACATCTGGCTCGACCGCCTCGGCCTCGACCGCATCAAGGCCCGCTCCGCGCTCATCGCCGGCGGCACGCCCACGCACCTCTCGGTCGCAAACTTCCGCCGCCTCCACGAGGAGATCGCGAAGCGCGTCGACCTCGACCCGTGCGTCCAGCTCACCTACGACGTCCACCCCACCGACCTCGTCGGCGAGGAGGGGCGCGAGAAGCTCGCCATCATGCGCGACTACGGCGCCACGCGCCTGACGCTCGGCGTGCAGGCGATGCACGACGAGATCCTCAAGCACATGAACCGCGGCAACAGCCAGGACCTCGCGAAGGAGGCGATGGACGAGTGCCGCCGCGCGGGCTTCGAGGACCTGTGCGTCGAGTTCATCTTCGGGTACCCGGGCCAGGACCTGCAGATCTGGCAGGAGACGCTCGAGCGCGCGGTGGAGCTCGACGCCGACGAGATCCAGTTCTACCGTCTCAAGATCATCCCGTACGGCCAGGGCGAGGGCCCCGTCGAGACGATGTACGAGAAGAAGCGCGAGCGCTTCGTCCCGACCGAAGAGCAGATCCTGATGAAGCAGATGGCCGTGCTCTTCATGAACGCGCACGGCTTCCACGAGAACCTCGTCCGCGTCTTCACGAAGACGCCGCACTACACGTCGCACTACACGACCGACCAGTGCTGCAAGCTGCTCGACACCGTCGGCGTCGGCCCCAGCGCCTTCACCAGCTTCCGCGACCGCTTCTGCATCCACGAGCCCGACACCGAGCGCTGGGCCGCCCTCGTGGAGGAGGGCACGCTCCCCGTCTACCGCGCGATGGTGCGCGACCGCGACGCCCAGCTCCGCTGGAACCTCGTGCTGCCGCTCAAGAACAGCGAGGTCTACAAGGACTTCTACGAGGAGCGCACGGGCGAGCGGGTCGAGCGCGTGTTCGCGCGCGAGCTCGACGCGCTGAAGGCCTACGGCCTCGCGACCGAGGACGCCACCCAGGTGCGGCTGACGCGCAAGGGCAAGTTCTTCGCCGACGAGATCTGCACCCAGCTCGGCCACCCCGACTACCTCCCCCACGAGGAGGGCGGCTTCGCCGACGGCCCGCTGAAGCTCTCCCGCCCGCTCGACCCGCCGTCGGTGGCCGCCAAGTAGGTGCTCGTCGCGCTCGTCGCCTGCGCGCCGGACCTCGCGGAGGGCAAGGGCCGGGTGACGTGGGGATCGGCGGGCTGGGCCGTCCAGCAGGCGATCGCGGCGGACCCCGCGCTCGGGTGGGACGGCGCGGAGCTCGTCGGGGCGTGGTGCGAGACGTGCCCCGAGGGGCTCGTGGACGGCGGCGGGTGGGCGGTCCTGTTTCGCAAGGGGGGCGACGGGGTCGAGGCGGCCGTGGACGCCGACGGGGGCGTGATCTTCGACGTCGGCATCACGCTCGAGGGCGCCCTCGAGCCGGTGACCGGCTGGCACGTCGACACGGACGAGGCCGCGTCGGGCGTGGACGCGCCCGAGGACACCTACGTGGATCTCTGGGCCTCGTCGGGCCGGCGCTACACCGGCGGGGAGGAGGTCCCCGACGGCACACCCGTGGTGACCTTCGGGGTGTGCGAGGGACGTGTCTCCGTCGATGCGCGGCGCGGGGGCGAGGTCCTCGGCGAGGACTGCGACCTCGTGACCCGGTGACCGGGGAGCCGCGACCGTAGGCCGCACGCCCGACCTACAGCCTACCGCCTGCAGCCTACGGACCGTCAGGGCATCGCCAGCAGGATCAACACCACCCCGGCCACCGCGCCGCACGCCCCCACGATCGCGCGGGCGCCGACGCGCTCGCCGAGCCAGAAGCGGGCCAGCGGGAGGATGAAGATCGGCTCGGTGGCGGCCAGCGCGGTCGCCACCGACGCGTGCGTGTACTTGAGCGACACGAGCGAGAGCCAGAAGCCGCCGAACATCACGACGGCGACGGCGACGGCGATCTCGCGGACGAGGCCCGGCACGCGCACCGCGCCGAGGTCGGCGGCGAGCTGGCCCCGCGCCGCGCTCCAGAGCGCCACGCCGAGCACGCCGGCGCCGAGGCGGATCCACGTGGCCTCCAGCGTGGAGACCTCGGCGACGCCGGTCTTCGCGAGCAGGAGCCCCGTGCTCGTCGCGAACGCGGAGAGCACGCCGCACACCAGCCCGAGCGTGCGGCCCTCGCCGGAGACCTGCCCGGGCTCCGCGCCCGCCTGCAGCACCCAGCCGACGCCCGCGACGACGAGCGCGATCCCCACCCACGCGAGCGCGCCGGGCCGCTCGTCGAACACCACCGCGGCGAGGACCACCGTGAACACGTGCCCCACCGTCGCGAGGAGCAGGGTGAGGCGCGGCTCGAGCCGCACGAGCGCCGTGAAGAACAGGGTGTCGCCGACGGCGATGCCGAGCACGCCGCTGGCGGCGAGCCGCCAGAGGCTCTCCGCGTCGACGCGCGTGACGCCCGTGACGAGCACGGCGCCGCCGAGCAGCACGAGCCCCACGAGGCTCTTCACGAGGTTCATCGCCGACGGCGACGCGCGCTCGCCGATGCGGCGGAAGAGGATGGAGCCGACCGCCCACGCGAGCGCGGACGCGAGCGCCGCGGCCACGCCGAGCAGGTGTCCGGTCGGGAGCGTCATGTCACCGGTCGCCCCCCGACGAGGCGGGCGCGACCTTCGGGCTCGTGAACACGAGCAGGTAGCGCTGCGGCACGAACACGCGGCGGTCGCGGAGCGTGAAGCCGCGGCTCTCGAGCTGCGCGACGACGAGCGAGGACGAGATCGCGGCGCCGTACGCCGGGGGCACGCCCGGCGGCAGCTCGTCCTCCGGCGTGTTCTCGATCACGACGAGGCGTCCCCCCGGCCGCAGCGCGCGGACGAGCCCCGCGTAGAAGTCCGCGCGCTCCTCGCGGCGCAGGCTGCCGTAGACGGCGGCGAAGGTCCCGTCCATGACCACGGTGTCCACGGCGTCGTCGGGGAGCTCGAGGCTCGCGCGGTCGCGCCCCTCCACCACCACGTTCTCGCGCCCCTCCTCGGCGACGAAGCGCTCCAGCACGGCGACCATGCGGCCGTCCGGGTCGGTCGCGTAGACCTTGCCGCCCTCGCCGACGGCGTCGGCGACGCGCAGCGCGAGCCAGCCGGTGCGCGCGCCCGGCACGGCGACGGCCTCGCCCGGGCGGAACGCGAGCCACGCCATCCCCTCGTCGATGCGCTCCCACTGGGCGCGCGCGGGGTTGGCGGCGCGGACGAGCTCGCCGAGGTGGCGGTAGTGCTTGCCCTCGCCGCCGCCCCCCTCCGAGCTGGCCGCGGGCGCCGCCCGCGCGAGCAGGCGCTTCAGCTCGTCCTTGAAGCCGAAGCGCCCCGCCGTCCACGTCCGCAGCGGGAGCCAGCCGTCCTCGCCGAGGAGCGCCACGAAGCGCCCGCCGTCGCCCTCGCGCAGCGCCGCCTGCTCCTCGGGGCCGGCGGCGAGGTACGCGGCGGCCCAGCGGAGCGCGGGCCAGTCGTTCCCCCAGATCTGGTCGCCGCCGGTGTCCGCGAGCCGGCGAGCCGCGGTCGTGCAGCTCGCGGCGTCCGGCGCGGCGAGGCAGCCCCGCAGGGCGGCCCCCGCGGCGAGCTCGCTCTTGCTCAGCTCGGGCTCGGCGCCCTGCGGCACGTGGAAGAGCGAGGGTCCGCGCGGGGACTCGGCCGGCAGCTCCGCGAGCGGCGGGGGCATCCCCGCGTCCAGCCGCGCCACCGTCTCGGCGGCCGCCGTCGCCGCGACGCGCCGCGGCGACGGCTCGCGCCCGGCCACGAACCCGATCCCGGCGCCGGCGAGCCCCCCACCGAGCGCGGCGGCGACGACCGCGCGCCTCACGCGTGTCCCCTTCGAGCGGTCATCGCTGCGCGGGCGAGTGGACCGGGGTGGTCGTCTCCTCGAGCGGGAGCTGGCGGGTGCCCACCTCCCAGTTCGCGGCGACGGCCTCCTCGTTGGCGGCGACCGGGTCGCGCGCCCCGAGCATCGCGACGGCGAGCCCCTCCTTCGGGGTGTCGGCGCGGGGCCCCAGCACCTGCACGAGCTCCTCCGGGGCCACCTGGTCGAGCAGCGAGCGCGTCGACGCGACGGGCAACACCCCGCGGAGCCACGCGAGCTGGTCGAGCTTCGCGCCCTGGAAGGCCACCAGCGCGTCGGCAAGGGCGGCGAGGCGGCCCTCCACATCCGCGATCGAGGCGTCGTCGAGCGAGGCGTCGCGGGCGACCGCGCGGAGCTCGACGGCGGCCTCGTCCACGGGCGTGGCCGCGGCGGAGAGGCGCCAGCGGGCGGCGGCGAGCGGGTCGACCGCGCGGTCGCCGGCGCCCTCGGCCGACACGAGCGCGGCGGGGAGCGGCGTCTTCACGGCGTCGACGTAGGAGGCGACGGGGTCCACGACGAGGCGCCCGAGGTCGCCCCCGGCGCGGAAGCGCTCGCGCGCGGTCGGCGGGAGCGCGCGCAAGAGCCCGATCGCGAAGGCGCGCTCGGCGGCGAACGAGGCGCGTTCGCGGTCGAGGAGCTCCTTGCCGAGCTTGCGCGCGTCGGGCGACGCGGGGTCGGCGTAGAGCTCGGCCACGAGGCGCGTGCGGGCCGCCGCGAGCGCGCGGGCCTCGGCCTTGCGGGCGCCCTCGCGCGCGGCGATCTTCGCGTCGAGCGCCTCGCGGACGGGGGCGGGCACCTGGTCCGAGATGCCGTTCAGCGCCTTCGCCCAAGGCTCCACCGGCGCGGAGGACGCGGTGGCGGACGTCGATGGCTGCTGGACGCCGGCGCCCGGCACGGGGGGCCCGCCCGGGGCGCCGGCGGGCGCGCGGGGCGGGGGCGGCGGCTTCGTCGCGGGTGTGCCGGCGGTCGCGTCGCAAGCCCCGGCGAGCGCGACGGCGAGGAGGAGGAGGGAGGGGCGCATCCGCCGAGGTTGTACCCGGGCGGGCGATCCGCCGCAATCGGGCCCGCCGGGCGGCCGAGTTACGCCCGGGGCGTGTTCTGGCTCGTCGCCTGCGACTCGCGCCCCCCCGACGTGGTGATCGTGTCGATCGACACCACCCGCGCCGACCGCATGTCGCTCTACGGCGGCGCCGCCCCCACGAGCCCGAACCTCGAGCGCATCGCCGCGCGGGGCGTCGTGTTCGAGCGCGCGTTCGCCCAGGGGAACGAGTCGCTCTACAGCCACGCGACCATGCTGACGGGCCGCTACGCGAGCGAGGTGGCGCGCCCGGAGTACACCACCTTCGGCCTCCCGGGCGACGCGACCACGCTCGCCGAGGCGCTGTCGGCCTACGGCTACGCGACCGGCGCGTTCACCTCCGGCGGGCACGTCGTCGCCGACTACGGCTTCTCGCAGGGCTTCGACACCTTCCAGAGCGTGCCGCCGCCCCGCTTCGGATCGTTCTCCGACACCGTCCCCGCCGCGCTCGCGTGGCTCGACTCGCTGCCGGAGGACCAGCCCACGTTCACGTTCGTGCACGGCTACGACGCGCACGCGCCCTACGCGAAGCGCGGCCCGTTCCTGCACCCGTTCGACGTCGAGGGCGCCACGCCGCGGCTGGAGACGCTCCTGCAGAGCCCCACGGCGGCCGAGCTCGTCCACGGGCGGAGCTACTTCCCCGACCGCACGGTCGAGGACCTTCGCCACGCCGTGGGCCACCCCATCCTCGGGCTGGACTTCTACACGAAGCTGGTGCCGCGCGAGGGCGAGCGCGTCGAGACGCTCACCGACCGCGAGATCGAGCACCTGCGCTCCCACTACGACGCCGGCGTCGCGTACGGCGACGTCTGGCTCGGCCTGCTCGCCGCCGGCCTGCAGGCCCGCGGGCGCCTCGACGACACCCTGCTCGTCGTCGTGTCCGACCACGGCGAGGACCTGCTCGAGCACGGGTTCGCCAACCACCGCACGACGCTCGCCGACACGGTCGTGCACGTGCCGCTCGTGATCGTCGGCCCCGGGTTCGGCCGCGGCGAGCGCCGGGGCGACCTCGTGGAGCTCCGCGACCTCGTCCCCACCGTGCTCGCCCGCGTCCCCGGCGCGATGCTCCCCGCGGGCGTCGCCGGCCGCGACCTCGCCGGCGCCCCGCCCGTGGACGCCGTGTTCGCGGAGGGCGTGATGGACATGGTCTCCGTGCGCACCGACCGCTGGAAGCTCGTCTACCGCGGCGCCCCGCTGGCCGTGCCCGACTACGCCGACCGGCTCGCCGCCGCCGACCTCGCCGGCCCTCAGTTCCAGCTCTACGACCTCGTCGCCGACCCGGGCGAGCACACCCCGGTCCGCGACCCCGTCGCCGCCGGGCTCCGCGACCGCCTCGTCGCGTGGCGGCGATCGCTCGCGGTCAGCGACCGCACCGTGGGGAAGGTCGATCCCGCCGTGAAGGCCGCGCTGCGCGAGCACGGGTACTGGGAGCCTACGCCCGAGACAGGACCCCCGTCAGGCAGCCGATCGCCCCCGCCGCCTTGACGTACTCGCTCACGTCGACCTCGACGCAGGTGATGCCCTCGCGCTCGTAGCGCTCGCGCGTGCGCGGGCAGCCCGCGGGCATCAGGATCTTCCGCGGGCCGAGCGTGACGAAGTTCATGCCGCGCCGGTCCTCGGTCTCCTCGTCGCTCTCGATCTCGACGAGCCGCCATCCCTTCAGCGCCTCGCGCAACGACGGCGTCACGTGCCGCGTGAGCACGCAGCAGACGCCTTCGTCGACGGGGTTGATCACGCCGAGCAGATGCTGCACGCGCCCGCCGATCTCGGCGGTGACGACGCGCGCGCCCATCGCCTCGATCAGCGGCCGCAGCTGCTCGACCGCCTCGACGTTCGTGCGCTTGCCCACGCCGACGAGCACCGTCTTCGCGTCGAGCCACGTCGCGTCGGCGCCCTCGAACGTGGCGCCCCCGCGCGGGGTCATCAGGATGGGCACGCCGACGCGCGCGAGCAGCTCGGCGACGCCGCGCTCCTCGCCCGCGCGCTGCTTCGCGGCCATCCGCGCGAGGACGGCGCCCTCGGGCGTCATGAAGAACAGGTCGCAGCAGAAGACGTGGTTGGGCGTGGGCGTGCGCGACGGCCGCATCAGGTGGGCGCGGACCCCGTTCGCCTCGAACGCCGCCGCCAGCGCGTACGCCTGCGCGTGGATGCGCGCGCGGTCGGGGCGCTCGTACATGAGCCAGTCGTTCGGGTCCTCGCGGTAGTCCATCTCCTCGCCGGGCTCGGCGAGCAGCACCGCGCGCAGGGGCGAGAAGCACGATCGCACGCCGTAGGGCGCCCAGATCGGGCCGATGTCGGCCGCGTGCGTGGCCGCGCGCGGCAACCAGCCGCCGCCCCCGAGGGTGGCGGGGAGCTCAGGTCCAGCTTTCGGGGTCGAGGACATAGCCGAGGCGCTCCATCACGACGCGGTTCGACGGGTCGGCGAGCACCGGCTCGAGCAGGTCCGCGCGGGCGAACCAGCGGCGCTGGCGAGGGCGCTCGGTGGACATCACGAGGGGGAGGCTGCCGGCGACGGCCTGCTCGAACGGCTCGTCCATGCCGATGTGGAGCCACTCGCCGAGCTTGCCGAAGGTGGCCTGCCGCTCCTCGGGCGAGCCCAGCACGTGCTCGAAGCGGAGCCGGAGCACGTCGGTGGGGTGGGCGTCGAGCCAGTCGAGCAGGTGCGAGTGGGCGCTGCGCCACTGGAAGGCGCAGACCTCCTCGAGGCGGCGGTGCGTGAACGCCTGCCAGCCGGGCGGCAGATCGAACTTCCACCAGCGCGCCGACCACGGGGCCAAGAAATGGTCGGTGTAGCCGCCGATCGCGAGCGGCCGGTCCACCGCGTGGGCGAAGAAGCCGTGGAAGCGCCAGCCGTCGTAGAGCCCGTTCACGCTCGCCGCGACGTTGCGCGTGAGGTGCAGCGCGCGGATGCGCGCGTTCGGGAAGAGCGCGCGCAAGAACGGCATCCGGTAGGCGTTCGACGGCGTCTTCACCACGATCGAGCGCGAGGCGAGGTCCGCCGCCGTCGCGAGCCGCCACGGGCGGATCGTCACGAACGGGGGCTCCTCCACGACGAGGTCGCCCGGGGGGCCCTCGGGCAGCCGCGCGTCGGGGCAGAAGGCGTGGACCAGCGCGCGGTCGAGGTCGTAGTAGTAGGGGTTGATCTGCGGGTGCCGCTCGCGCAGGCGCTTGAGCAGCTTGACGTGGAAGAGGTCGGCGTCGCGGAACTCGCCGGGGGCCCAGCCGTAGCGGGCCTCGAGCGTGGCCAGCACCGCGGCGAGGTCGGCCATCAGCTCGTCGGGCGTGAACCGACAGGCGGGCCACTGCAACGTGAGGCGGCAGGCGAGCTCCACGGCGAAGCGCCAGCGGGAGGCCTCGTCGGGCAGCCCGTCGGCGGCGACGCCGCAGTCCATCGCCATGTCGGCGCCGATGGCGTCGAGCGTCGCGTCGTCCACGCCGGCGAGGGCGTCGCTGCCGGTGCCGCTCTCGGGCCAGGCCTGGTCGTTGATCAGGAAGAAGGGGTTGACCTCGGCGCGGAAGTGCAGGAGCCGCCGGCTCCGCCGCAGGATCTCCGAGAAGATGCTCGAGCCGCCGCGCGAGCTCGACCCCACGACCACGACCTCGCGCACCTCGCGGCGGAAGTCGGGCACGCCGGCGCCCGCGCCCGGGAGCGCCTGCATCGCCCGGATGCGCCCGCGCACGTCCGCGAGCGGCCGCGCGAGCGGGACGGGGGCGTCGAAGTCGTCAGCGAGCATGGGCGTGCGAGAGGGTGGCGAAGGCGGCGCGCATGCGCAGCCGACGCAAGAGCATGGCACGACTCCAGCGCTGCAGGACGTTCTTGTCCTTCATCACCGACCGCGCCTCGACGCGGAGCGCCTGCGCCTGCTCGGCGACCCACCAGCGCGCGGAGTCGATGGGCGAGACCTTCATCGCGTCGAGCTCGGCCGCGGGCGTGACGGGGGCGTACCCGAGCCGCGCCATCTCCGCGCGGCAGACGTGCTCGACCAGCGCGATCTCCTGCGCGGTCAGCGAGTTGTGGAACTGCCCCACGGAGTCGCTCTTCACGGGCTTCGCGGTGTTCGCCCACGACTCCGACAACGAGGCGGACTTCTTCGCCTCGTCGGTCTCGAAGAACTTGAGCATGCGCGGGTCGAAGGGCTCGCCGACGAAGTCGCAGATGCGGCGGACCTGCGCCTCGGCGTCGGTCGTGAGCTCCTCGTAGCGCACGAGGAGGATGTTCTCGGCCGGCAGCGCGTCGAGCGCGGCGATGCCCTTGCGCTGCTCGTCCCGCCAGAGCTGGGCCGTGTAGTAGGGGTGGAAGTGGCTGAAGACCGACTTCTTGGCGCTCACGCAGACGTCGCGCGGGTCGCGCACGAGGAACAGGAGCTTCGCCCCCGAGAAACGCGCCATGATGCGGTCGATCTCGTGCACCATGAACGTGGACTTGCAGCCCCAGCGCGGCTTGCCCTTCGCCTCGGCGTACTGGTCGTACAACGCGACGTAGACGCCGAAGGCGTCGCGCGGGCGGGCCTCGCGGACGATCCGGTCGCGGTCGACGGGGATCTCCCAGGCGTAGATGTGCGCGTCGAGCAGCGCGAGCACGTCGTCCACGAGGCGGGCGAAGGCGTCGTCGCGGGAGAGGTCGCCGTAGGCCGGCTCGAGCGGCGCGAAGTAGCGCACGATGTGCGGCGGGTGGGGGACCGCGACGTTCGGGTGGCTGTTCAGCAGGAGCCGGACGAGGTTCGAGCCCGAGCGCTCGGTGCCGATGATGAAGATGGGATCGCCGGGCATGGCCGGGGGCGGGCGTATCCCGCCGGGACGCGGTAGGCTCCGCGCGATGGACGTGCGGACCCGCATCACCGACGCGCTCGCCCCGGTGGGGCTGAACCTCGTGGGGGTCGCCTCGGTGGGGGCCTGGGACGCGGTCATGCCCGAGGCGCGCCGCAGCGACGTGCTGCTGCCGGGCGCGAAGAGCATCGTCGTGGTGGGGAGCGGCGGCGGGGCCCTGTGGGAGGCCTTCCTCGCCGATTTGCGGCGGGATCCGCGCGGCCTGACCGGGGAGAAGAACCCGCTCGACGCCTTCGTGCGCCGCCAGGTCGAGCGCGTCGAGGTCCCGGGGCCCCACCGCTGGTTCCGCACCGCGGCGGACGAGACCACCCACATCGACTTCCGGATGGCCGCCTTCCTCGCCGGGCTGGGGTCGCAGAGCCGCCTCGGGCTCCTGCTCCACCCCGTCTACGGCACCTGGGTGGGGCTGCGCGCCGCGTGTTTCACCACCGAGGACCTGGAGCCGGACGTGCCCGGGGGGCCCGACCTCTGCCAGTGGTGCGAGGCCCCCTGCGTCGCCGCGTGCCCGGGCGGCGCGTTCCCGAACGGCAAGTGGGAGGTCGATCCCTGCGGGGCCTTCCACTTCGACTCGGACAGGTGCGCGCGCACCTGCCACGCGCGCGAGGCCTGCCCCGTGGGCGCCGAGCACCGGTACCCGGACGCCGAGATCGCCTACCATTACGCGCGCGCCTCCGGCCGCCGGTGGCTGTGCGCGCACCTCGGCGTGGCCGACGGCGAGGACGCGTTCGAGGGCGAGGGACCGTTCTGGCAGGACTGGCGCAAGCGCGTGAACGTGACGGGCGAGAAGCGGTGAGCCAGCCGTTGATCGTCGAGGCGCCGCTCCCCGTCGAGCCGGTCGCCCCCGCGGAGAACATCGCGCTGCCGGCGCTGGGCCGGGGCCCGCGCGAGTGGCTGCTCGCGCGCGTGCTCGTGCCGCTCTTCGTCGCCGGGTTCGCGCTCTGGCCGCTGCCGAAGCTCGTGGGCCAGCAGATCCCGGGCGACACGCCGAAGGGCGCCAGCGTGTGGATCAACGTGGAGACCGCCGGGGTCTGGCCCTGGGAGCTCGTGATGACCCGCACGGCGACGGCGCAGGACGTCATCGTCACCGTCGGCTACCCCTGGCTCGCCGTGCTGACGCGGCCGCTCGAGTGGCTCCTCGGCACGAACGGGTGGATCGCCGTCGCGACGTGGCTCGGGCTCGCCGCGGTGGGCTGGGGCGGCGCGTGGCTCGGCGGGCGCTGGTGGGGCACGCCGGGCGCGGCGCTCGTGACGGGTGTGGCGTGGCAGGTGGCCGCGGCGCCCACCGCGGCGATCACCGGCGGCTGGTACGACGGGCTCGTGGTGTTCGCGCTGCTCCCCGTCACCTGGGGCCTGTGGGTGCGCGCCATCGACCGCGACTCGCTCCCCGCGGCGATCGTCGCCGGGCTCGGGTGGGGCGCGATCCTGACGAGCCGCGGCGGCGGGGTGGAGTGGCTGTTCCTCTTGTGCCTGCCGGCGAGCGCGCTCGCGGGGGCCGAGGGGAGGAAGCGGGCAGCGGTGGTGCCGTGGTTCACCGGGATCGCCGTCGGGGTGCTGGTCGCCTCGCCGATCCTCGCGTGGGCGTGGGGCGACACGCCGAAGGTCTCGGCCGCCATCGTGTTCCCGGACCCGTCGACGGCAGCTTGGGCCCTCGGGCTCTACGGCGCCTTCCGCTCGCGCGGGGTGGTGAGGCGGCTCCTTGCCCCGGGGCTCGCCATCCTCGGGGGGCTCTTGCCGGTGGACCTCTGGCTCTCCGACAACGCGCGCCCGATGGCGGAGCTCGGCCTCGCCGTGCTGGCCGGCGCCGCCGTGGCCGACCCGCGCAAGCTCGACGAGCGCGTCGCGACGGCGATCGCGGTCGCGCTGCTCCTCGGCGTGGCGGCGCTCCGCTGGCCGTTCCCGACGATCACCGTCTGATCGACGCGACGTTCGCTTCCCAGTTCCGGCCGTCGAAGGGGGTGACGACGAAGCGCGCGCGGGCCGCGTCGTCGTCGAGGCAGCGCACGTTCACGTCGACGCCGTCGGGGTGGCTGCGCGGGACGTAGAACGCGTGGACGCCGCAGGCGCGGCAGAAGTGGTGCTTCGCGACGTGGGTGCCGAAGGTGTAGGTGGCGAGCGCGTCCTCGCCGGACAGAAGCGTGAAGCGCGCCTTCGGCACGATGAGGTGGAGGAAGCCCTTCTTCGTGCAGATCGAGCAGTTGCAGTCGAGCGCCTCGAAGGCCTCGACCTCCACGCGGAAGCGCACGCGGCCGCAGTGGCAGGCGCCGGTCAGGGGGGTCATCGGGGGCGCGTCCGGCGAAGGGCGAGGAGCGGGAGGAGGAGGAGGGCGGAGGCGCCGTGGGAGCAGCCGCAGCGCGCGTCGGGCGCGCTCTCCTCCTCGCACGCGACGCCGTCGCAGTCCTCGTCGATCCCGCAGAAGACCTCCGCCGCGCCGGGGTGCACCCAGTCGCGGTCGTCGTCGCAGTCGTCGGTGGTGGAGCCGTCGCCGTCGACGTCGGAGAGGTCGGAGCCGTCGCAGTCCTGGTCGACGCCGTCGTTGGGGACCTCGTCCGCGGCGGGGTAGGCGAGGGGGTTGCCGTCGTCGCAGTCGTCGGCGAGGTCGAAGCCGTCGCCGTCGCCGTCGAGCGAGTCGGCGCCGTCGCAGTCCTGGTCGATGCCGTCGAAGGCCACGTCCTCCGCGCAGGGGTGGACGGTGGGGTCGGTGTCGTCGCAGTCCTGCGGAGCGGGGAAGCCGTCGAGGTCCGCCTCGCCCAGCGGCTCCCACGTCTGCCCGTCCACCGCGCCGAGGAAGTCGCCTTCGAACGTCCCGGTGGTGGAGCAGCAGAATCCGGAGCAGTCCTCGGTCACGAACGCGTACGTCTCGCCGATCCGGCGCTCGAGGAGCGTGGTGCCGTTGGTGAAGGTGGTCATCCATGACCAGGCGCACCCGGGCGTCTCGCGGGTGTCCGCCACCCCCCAGGACAGGTTGTAGTCGTAGGTGCTCGTCTGGGCGTGCAGCCACCCGTCCGTTGGGAGGCCCGCAATCGCGCCGGTCCACGCGGCGTCCCGCCGGTCGGTCGTCTCGTTGCCATCCCCGCAGGTGAGCGTGGTGAGCGTGAGGTCGCTCCAGCTCTCCGTGGGGGGCGCGACGTCCCACGTCTGCTCGTGGCAGGCGTCGATGACGCGCTCATGGAACGTGAGCACGGCGCCGGTCGAGGTGACGCAGGTGCGCGTGCTCCCGTCCTCCTCCCACGCGCAGTCCTCGTCCCACCACACCTCAGCCAGCCCGTAGACCTCGACGAGGAGCGCCTCCACCCCCGCGTCCGTGTCGTACGGCTTCGCCTCCGCCGGCGTCGTCACCGTCGGACACTCCCAAGGCAGCTCCCCGGCGAGCGCGGCGGCGATCCACATGGCCCGAGCTTAGACCCGCCGCCGGGCGCCCGTCCACGCGGGCCCTACAGAGCGCGTCAGTGCAAGGTTCGGCGGCGACAGATGCCTTCGGTGCAAGGATTCGCGCTGGATCGGCGCTTGGGGTCAGCGAAAACGGGCGTTCATCCGTCGTGCGATCGGCCGATCTTGCACTCGGGGCGTCTGTCGGCCGCCGGCGTTGCAGTCAGCGCGTCTGTCGTCGCCGGCGGGCGACGAGCGGGAGGAGGAGGAGCGCGGAGGCGCCGTGGGAGCAGCCGCAGCGCGCGTCGCTCGGGGGCTCCAGCCGCGGAGTGTCGAGCGCGGCCGTGTCGCCGGCGGGCGGGGGTTCCTCGTCGTCGCCGACGTCTGGGTGGGGGCTCTCGGCATCAACGCCGTCGCAGTCCTGGTCGACACCGTCGTCCCGGTAGTCCCGGGCGCCCGGGTGGATCGAGGCCTTGTGGTCGTCGCAGTCGGCGGGCTGGTCGTCGCCGCTGGTGGTGTAGCCGTCGCCGTCTTCGTCGACGTCGTCGCGGCCGTCACAGTCCTGATCCATCCGGTCGCCCGGGGCGTCGTCCGCGCCGGGGTAGGTCGCCGCGTCGGCGTCGTCGCAGTCGGTGCCGCCCGCGAAGTCGGCGTCCTGGCCGTCGTGGTCGGCGTCGAGGTTGTCGCCCCCCGTGCAGTTCTGATCGATGCCGTCGTAGGGGACGTCCAGCGCGCAGGGGTGAAAATCGGGGTCGGCGTCGTCGCAGTCGTAGGGGGGCGGCCAGCCGTCGAGGTCGACCTCGTTCACCTCCCAGGTGCCGGCGTCCACGCTCGCCTCCGCGCCGTCGAAGGCACCCAGGTCGCGGGTCCCACCGTCGCAAGTGAACCCGTATTGGACGCCCCCGGTGTGCGCGCCGAGGGTACGCCACTCGTACCACTCCCCGACCTTCCAGCTCCAGGCGCATCCGGACGTCTCGTAGCTACCAAGCCGCGTGTAGACGTGGTCGCTCACGTACGAGTGCTCCTCCCACGCGAGGGTCCCGTCGTCCGGGAACCCATCGAGCGCGCCAGCCCACGCCGCGGACGCGGTCGTCCCCCACGCCTCGTCCGCCGTGATCTCCATGAATTCGACCGTGAGGGCGCTCCAGGTCTCCGTTCCGGCGGCCGGCGCGATGTCGTAGCTCCACGCCAGGGTCTCGATGGGACCGGGGTAGTATTCGAGCGACTCGCGAAGCGTTCGGGTTCCGGTGCCGCCGTCGATCGCCGTGCACGTCCACGTCGTCGTGTCGCCGCTGACGCTCTCGACGGCGTCGTCGCACGCTTGGGCCCACCAGGACGCGGCCACGCGCGCCACGTCGTCGATCAGGTCGGCGACACCTGCGTCGTCGGTGTACGGCCGCAGGTCCGGGAGCGCCGTCACGTCCGGACACTCCCACGGCAGCTCCCCGGCGAGCGCGGCGGCGATCCACATGCGGCCAGCTTACCCGACCGGCGAGCGTCAGAACCGCTGCCGGTACGCGTCCACGAGATCGAGGATCTCCGCGAGGTCGTCGTCGTCGGGGCGCGCGCGGTACGCCGCCTCGACCGTGTCGTAGACCCCCTGCAGGTAGGCGGCCTCGTCGGGCTGGTCCCACACCTCGGAGAGCCCCTCGGCGTACGCGACGATCGCCTGCGCCTTCAGGATCTGCGTGTTCGCCGCGTCGGCCATCTCCGCCAGCGTCGTCTCCGACGTCGTGGTGGAGAGCTCGCCCGTGCGTGGGTCCTGCCAGTCCACCGAGAACGAGAAGGTCTCAGTGCCGTCGCGGGCGTCGCCGCAGTCGAGCAACACCACGTGGTAGAGCATCGCGTCGTTGGGCGCGAGGTGCTGGGGCGCGACCTCGCGCGGGTCGGTGCTGATCTGCTCGCCGTGGAACTCCTGCACGACGAACTCGGGCGGCAGGGTCATCGCGAGCTGCACGTCGCGGGCGGCGACCTCGAGGTTGGAGACGAGCCGCTCGCCGGTGAAGCTCCGGATGGCCTCCGACGGCGTGTCGACGAACAGGTAGGCGCCCTTCCCGTGGTCGGTGACCGTGTCCATCAGCGTGTCGTCGTACGACCCCGGATCGCCCGCGCCCACGCCGATGAGGTAGATGCCCTCGCCCTCGCCGTCCTCGGCGTAGCGGGCGATGCGGTCCTCGTCGGTGACGCCCACGTTGGCGCCGCCGTCGGACAGCAGGATCACGCGGTTGGTGCGCCCGGTGGAGTAGTTCGCGAGCGCGACGTCGTAGGCCTCCTCGAGGCCGCTGGCGAGGTCGGTCGAGCCGCCGGGCTCCATGCCTGCGATGGCGGCGAGCAGCGTGGCGTCGTCGGGCCCGTCGACCACCCACGAGTCCAGGAGCAGCGTCGTGTCGACGTTCCAGGTCAGCACGGACACCACGTCGCCCTCCTGAAGCTGCGACGCGATGGCCTCCATCGTGTCCTTCACGCGGTCGAGCGGGGCGCCGGTCATCGAGCCCGACGTGTCGACCGAGAACGTGAGGTTCAGCGGGCGGCGCGCCTCCGGGGCGACCTCCGGGGCCACCACGGCGATCAGGAGCTCCCACTCGCCGTCCGCGCCCTCCACCTGGCGCATCTGCGCGTCCACGCGGAGCGAGCCGGCGTCGGCGGGCTCGTACGTGAAGTCGTAGTAGTTCAGGTACTCGTAGACGCGCTGGGGGCTCCGGATCGCGAGCCCGTCCTCGATGGCCGCGCGGGCGATCGCCGCGGCGGCCTGGGAGTTGGAGTCGTCCGCGGAGAGGTAGAGCGTGACGGCGTCGGGCGACGCGTCCTCGCACGTGGGCTCGTCGGTGTCGCCCGTGTCCTCCTCCTCGGGAGGATCGGTGGCGGTCGTGTCGGCGTCGGCGTCGGTGTCGGCGTCGGCGTCCCCGCCCCAGTCCTCGTCGTCGGTCATGTAGCCGCGGTCGGAGTCGTCGCGGTCGCCGGTGTCGCTCGAGTAATCGTTGGAGCAGGAGGCGAGGAGGAGCAGGGAGATCGTACGCATGAACGTGGTTTGCCACAGGACCCTGCGGGTCGCCACTGCGAACGGCGACAAACCATGCGGCGGACGTGCGCGCGCCTCTTCAGAGCCGCGCACGGTAGGTCGCCACGAGGTCGAGGATCTCGAGCAGATCGGTGTCGTCGGGGCGCGCGCGATTCGCCGCCTCGACGGTCTCGTACACGGCGTCGAGGTAGGCCTCGCGCGCGTCCGCGGGCTCCCGCCACACGCCCGGCAGCGCCTCCGCGTAGGCCACGATCGCCTGCGCCTTCAGCACCTGCGTGGTCGCCGCGTCCGTCATCTCGGCGAGCGTGCTCGAGGCGACGTCGGTGTGGAGCTCGGCCGTGCGCGGGTCCTCCCAGTCGACGGAGAAGTCGAAGCGCTCGCCGCCGTCGCGCGCGTCGCCGCAGTCGGCGAGCTCGATGCGGTAGAGCATCGCGTCGTTGGGCGCGAGGTGCTGGGGGATCACGTCGTCTTCGTCGGTGCCGATCTGCTCGCCGTCGAACTTCGTGACGACGAAGTCGGGCGGGAGCGTCATCGAGAGCCGCACGTCGCGGGCGGCGACCTCGAGGTTGGACAGGAGTCGCGCGCCGGTGAAGGACCGGAGCGCCTCCGACGGGCTGTCGACGAACAGGTGGGCGCCCCGGCCCACGTCGGTGACCGTGTCCATCAGCGTGTCGTCGTAGGCCCCGGGCTCGCTCGCGCCCACGCCGACGAGGTAGATGCCCTCGCGCTCGGCGTCGTCGGCGTGGCGGGCGATCAGCGCCTCGTCGGTCTCGCCGGTGTTCGCGCCGCCGTCGCTCACCAGCACCACGCGGTTCGTCCGGCCCTCGGCGTAGTTGCGCGAGGCGACGTCGTACGCCTTCTCGAGGCCCGCCGAGAGGTTGGTGGAGCCGCCCGTCTCGAGCGACTCGATCGCGTCGACGAACGTGGCGTCGTCGGGGCCCCCGATCACCCACGAGTCCAGCAGGATGTCGGTGTCGTCGCTCCACGAGACCATCGAGACGACGTCGCCCTCGCGCAGCTCGGACGCGATCGCGCGCATCGTGTCCTTCGCGCGGTCGAGCGGATCGCCCTGCATCGAGCCCGACGTGTCGACGGAGAAGGTGAGGTTCAGCGGGCGGCGTTCGGCGGGGTCCACCGCGGGCGCGACGACGGCGACGAGCAGGTCGTACCGACCGTCCTCGACCCCGCGCATCTGCGAGACGACGCGCAGCGAGCCCTCGTCCGCGGGCTCGAAGTCGAAGTCGTAGTAGTTCAGGTACTCCCAGACGCGCTGCGGCGCGGAGATGCTCGCGCCCTCCTCGACCAGCGCGCGGGCGCGCGTCGCGGCGGCCTGCGAGTTGGAGTCGTCGGCGGAGAGCCAGACGGTGACGGCCTCGGACTCGGCGTCCTCGCAGACCTCCTCGGGCTCGTCGGTGTCGTCGGGCTCCTCCGTCGTCTCGTCGGTCGCGCTCGTGGCGCCGGTGGAGTCCTCCGCGCCGGTGTACCAGTCCTCGCTCTCCTTCGCGTCGCCGAGGCCGGAGTCGGAGCAACCAGAGATCACGAGCAGCACGAGCGACATGGGCGCCCTCCGAAGCGATAGGGGGCAAAGCAAGTTGCGTACCGGACACTGGCTCGCCCCGCTGCTTCGCCCCGCGCCTGCCTGCGAGCCGCCGGCCCAGGCGGGCCGCATGACCTTCCTCGGCACCGCGGGGTTCACGATCACCGGCGCGGGACGCACGTTCGTGCTCGATCCCTACCTCACGCGCGCGGGCCTCTTGCAGACCCTGTTCTCGCCGCTGGTGCCGGACGAGGAGGCGTTGAGGCGCGACATCCCGATCGCGGACGACGTCCTGATCGGCCACTCCCACCACGACCACGCGCTCGACGGCCCGGCCACGTGCCGGCACACCGGCGCGCGCCTCGTCGGGAGCGAGGCGACGCTCCACATCGGGCGCGCGTACGGGCTGCCGGAGTCGCAGCTCGTCCGCGCCGACGGCCCGATCGCGTGTGGGCGGGCGACGGCGACGCCCCTGCCGTCGCGACACGGGAAGGCGCTTCTCGGCCGGGTCCCGCTCCCGGGCGACATCCCGAAGCCGCCGCCCTGGCCCCCGCGCGTGTGGGACCTGCGCCACGGGCCCGTCTACAACTGGCTCGTGGACGTCGGCGACGCCAAGGTGCTGCACGTCGACAGCGCCGACTACGTGGACGAGGCGCTCGAGGGCGTCCGCTGCGACGTGCTCTGCCTCTGCGCCATCGGGCGGCAGTACCGCCGCGACTACACCCGGCGCATCGTGGAGCTCGTGCGGCCGAGCGTGGTCGTGCCCTGCCACTGGGACGACTTCACGCTCCCGTGGGGCGCGCCGCCCCGCCAGCTCCCGGGCGTGGACGTGGAGGGCTTCGTGGACGAGATCCGCGCGGCGGGCGCGCGGGCGGTGGTCATCGCGCCGGGGGCGAAGTGGTCGTGGTGACGTCCAGCACCGCGGCGAGCACCACGCGCAGGCCGTCGCGGAGGTCGTCGCTCGAGATGCGCTCGCCGTGGCCGTGCATCGTCTCCGCCTCCTCGATGGTGACCTCGAACGGGGCGAGCCCGTAGGCGCGCACGCCGAGGGGCCGCAGGATGTTGCTGTCCGAGAACCCGGGCGAGATCGCCGGCCCGGCGACCGCGTGGGGCTTGCCCTCGACCACCCGCGCGGCGAGCGCGCGGTAGAACGGGTCGTCGACCGGCGACTCCCGCGCGAGGCTCTGGTCGATCACGTCGAAGCGGATCCACGGCTCCGGGACGAGCGCCCGCAGGGTCGCCAGCATCTGCTCGGGCGTGGTGCCGGGGAGGAGCCGGCAGTCGAGCGTGGCCCACGCCTCGGTCGGCGCGACGTTCGGCTCGGTGCCGCCGCCGTAGCCGGTGACCGTGATCGTGTCGGTCAGGAGCGCGCGGCCGCTCGGGAGCGCCATCAGCCGCCCGAAGAGCATCCGCGGGTGGCGGAGCGCGTAGCGGACGAGCCCCCTGCGCGTGTCGCTCACGTTGCGGAAGAGCTGGACGAGCGAGCCGTGCACGCGCGGCTCCGGGTCGTACGCGGCGAGCCGGTCGAGCGCGCGGGCGAGGCGCATGGGCGCGTAGTCGGGGTCGGGCCGGCTGCCGTGGCCCGCCGCCCCCTCGGCCACCATCCGCGCCCACAACGTCCCCTTCTCGGCGACGGAGATGCCGTAGACGGTCTGGCCGGGGAAGAGCAGGTCCTTCACGCCGAGCCCGCCCTCGTTCAGCACGTGCGAGCACCCGATGCGGTCCCACTGCGCCGCGAGCGCGAGCATTCCGGTGCTGGCGACCTCCTCGTCGGCGACGGCGAGGAAGACGACGTCGCGGCGGAGCGGCACGGCGAGGCGCTTCAGCCACGCCACCGTGAGGAGCTCGACGACGCCGAGCCCCTTCATGTCGAGCGCGCCGCGGCCCCAGATCGTGCCGTCGGCGTCGACGAAGCCGGAGAGCGGTCCCCGGTCGGCGGGCCAGCGATCGGGCTCGGCGCCGGCGACGTCGCTGTGGTGCATGAGGCAGAGCGGCTTCTCCGCGTCGTCGCCGTCGAGCCGCGCGATCAGCGAGGCGCGGCCCGGCGCGTGGACGACCTTCTCGCTCGCGATCCCCTCGCGGGCGAGGAACTCGCCGAGGAAGTCGGCGGCGGCCTCCTCGTTGCCGGGCGGGTTGGTCGTGTCGACGCGGAGGTACGCCGACAACGTCCGCGTGGCCTCCTCGCCGGCGGCGGCCCAGTCGATGCGGTCCAGCGGGCTCGCGGAGGCGGCGGCGATCAGGGCGACGAGCATGGCGGTGCCGGTGTATACCGGGCCCATGATGCTCGCCGTCCTCGTCGCCTGTAAGCATCCGGAGCCCGCGCCCGAGGCCGTGGACGGGAGCCTGCGCTGGTTCTTCGCCAACTTCGAGACGGCGACGGACGAAGAGATGCGCGACGCGCTGGGCGAGCTCGACTTCGCCGAGGACCAGGGGGTGCTCGACCCGCTGACCGCCGAGGAGCAGGCCACCGTCGAGCTCGACGGCGACAAGGACCCCGCGAAGGCCACCGGGCTGTTCATCGCGGGGCCGATGACCTGCACGTTCGAGGACCTCGAGGCGACGCACTGGTACCCCGACCAGGAGGCGCTCTACGAGGATCGGACGGGCGGCGAGCGCTACGACGAGTACGACCGCCAGTTCACCACCGACCTCGACGCCTACCTTGCCCGCGAGACGCCGTACGTCTGGTGGGAGACGACGTACACCGTCACGGTCGCGCTCTCGACCTACACCGCGTTCGTCGTCGCCGGGCTCCGCTACGTCCCGGAGGCCGACGGCGTCGGCCCGATCGTGATCGAGCGCGACTTCATGCCGTCGCCCGCCGAGTTCGCCGGCGAGACCGACAACTACATGGAGCAGGACTACCAGATCGAGGTGCTCGTGCCCGACGGCGACACGTCGCGGCACGCGTACGCGATGTGGCGGGACCTGCGCAGCTTCGGCATCGAGGACGAGGACGAGGGCGCGCAGAACCTGATCCTCGACGGGCTCGAGGACTTCGACCGCGACACGGAGAAGGTCTGCGAGGTCGGGGGCTTCTGAGGCCTCAGAACATGTGGTCGAACATCAGGTAGAGCCCCCACCCCCAGGGCTCGCCCGTGTCCGTGGCGTCGGGGCCCGCGCCGGCGTCGACGCGGCCCACCATCGTCTCCGCCCAGATCGCCCGCACGCCGCCGCCCACCGTGTAGTGGAGCGGGAAGGCCGGCGGGGGCGCGGTCGCCGTGTCGCCGGCGCCGAAGGTGGCGCCCGCGTCGACGAAGGGGACGACCTGCCAGCGCAGCTCCTCTTTCAGGAACCGGTGCTTCACCACGTCGACGCGGCCCTCGACGTTGGCGACGGACTTCCCGGGCCCGCGCCAGCGCCCGAAGGGAATGCCGCGGATCGTGTCGGAGCCGCCGAAGCCGGCGATGGGCTGGCTCCCGCCCCAGTGCACCATCTCGTAGAAGGGCACCTCGCCGACGAGCCACTCGGCCATGACCCGCCCGCCGAGCACCACGCGCGTGCCGAGCGGCGTCCACGCGCGCGCGGACGCGAACGGCCCCGCGAACCAGTACGCGCCGCCCACGCCGCGCGCGGAGAGCTCGAGCAGCACGCCGCGCTCGGGCGTCACCTCGGGCGAGCGCGTGTCGAACAACACGCCGCCCGCGAGCTGGCCGACCGCGCCGCCGTCGGTGCCGTAGGGGTCCTGCGCCGCGAGCAGCGAGCCCGCGTGGGGCTCCACCCCGCTCCAGCGGCCGTTCGCCGAGACGAACGCGGCGAGCGGCCCGGCGAGCTCGCGGCGCAACGTGAGCTGGCCGTAGGGCTGGTAGAGCGTGTAGCGGTAGACGTCGTCGGGCGCCTCGCGGACCGTGCCGTTGCCGATGCCCCAGTAGCCGTCGTTCAGCCACGCGCGGAAGGCGAAGTGCCCGGTGAGGCGGAGGTCCTCGCCGACGAGGTCGAAGCGCAGCCGGTGGTGGTGGTAGCCGTTCGTCGTCGCGAAGAGGTGGACCACCCACGCGGCGGCGTAGGGCTCGCGGCCGGGTTTCTCGCGGACGTACTCGCCGCGCGCGCCGAAGCCGAGCTTGTCGTCCGCGTCCCAGGCGAGGTTGGGGACGACGAGCCAGTGCGAGTCGACGGCGGGCACGCTCAGGCTTCGACGAGCTCGCCCGCGTCGTCGACCCGGTACCGCGGCGGGCCCGCGGTGAACACGAAGCAGTGCGTGCCGGCGGGCAGCGCGCGCTCCAGCCGCGGGAGCGTGTGCTCGATGCGGTCGAAGCCGCCGCCGGCCTCGAGCCTCCCCGTCGTGACGACGACGATCACCGGCGGCCCGCGCCCCTCGAGCCCGCGCACGGCCTGCGCGACGTCCTCGACCTGCACGCGGCCCGGGCCCACGATGAACACCATGCCCGCGGGGACGTCGACGGTGGGCGCGCGCCCGGCGACCACCACGCGGAAGTGCTTCGCCATCGTCGCGATGAACTTGTCGGGGTCCCCGGTCACGAGCACGAGGCCGCGCCCGGGCAGGTCCGGGCGGAGCCCACGCATCGGGTGGGCGGGGACGGCCGTGCGCCGCACGGAGGTGAACGACCAGCCCAGGACGGCGAGCCCCACGCCCCAGAGCCCGAGCAACACGTTCGGCCGCCAGGGCTCCTTCACGGCGTCGGGGTCCTCCTCCGTCACGCGCGACGAGGTGCGCGCGGTCGGCGCGGAGGTCGTCGCCGCCGTGGGCGTCACGGGGGTCGCCACGGGCTCGGCGGGCGCGTCCGGGAGCGTGGGAATCGCGCCGGTCGCCTCGGTGGGGACGGGGGCGAAGCCCTCGGGCGCGACGGGCGCGTCCGAGCCCTCGGGCGGGGGCCCGGCCCCGACGACCGCCACCGGCAACAGCGTGCCACGCGCCGTCGGGCGCACGGCGATCGCGCTGCCGTCGGTGCCGGCGAGCGAGACGCTCTCCCGGTAGTGGGTGCCGTCGGTCCCGACGACGTCGAGCCGGATGCTGGCGCCGGTCCGCGAGAGCGTGGCGGCGAAGCGGCGATCGCCGGCGCGCTCGTCCGGCGAGACGCCGTCGTCGCGCAGGGGGAACTCGCGGGCGCCCCGGAGCGGGTCCATCACCACGAGCTTGGGTGTGGCGCCGAGGAGGCGCTCGGGGTCGTGGACGGTCACGACGGTGGAGCGCGCCGCCGCGACGGACACGGCGAGGAAGATCAATCCGCCCATGTGGACCACTCCGCGGCCGGGTCGGCGCCGGCGACCTCGGGGATTCGGTAGGCGACGACGGTCTCGCCGCCGTCCGTCGTGCGCGTCGGGCTCGCGTCGATGACGTTGAGTGCGCTCGCGAGGCGCGCGCGGTCGCCCGCGTGGAAGAGGTCGGGGTGGAGCGCGACGGTGGTGAAGCCGAGCGCGCCGAGCTTCGCGGCGGCCTCGGCGGGGCGCCCGGCGAGCAGCTCGGAGACGAGCCAGCGCCCGATGCGGATGCGCGGGCTCTCCACGCCGAGGTTCGCGATGCAGTGGTCCGCGATGGGGCGGCCGTGGGCCGTCTGGTAGAAGCAGCCCGTGTTGGTGGTGCGGATGGTCCAGTCGGGCGCGCGGTCGATGTTCTCGGGCCAGAGATCGAGCACCGGCCCGGCCTGCGCGGCGTAGGCGGACGGGACGTCCGAGGGCGATGCCACCTGCCGCCAGGGCTGGCGCGCGACCCCGAAGAGGTCGATCAGCGCGATGGCCCAGAGCCCCATCGCGGCCTTCGGCGCGCGCTCGGCGAGGCGCGTCGCGACGCAGGCCCCGACGGCCCCCGCGCAGAGCGCCCACGTCCACCCGATGCGCGCCGGGAAACGCAGGAGGGACGCGTAGAGCAGCTCGATCGCGCGCGTGGCGGTGTCCGGCAGCCAGGCCGGCAGCTCGGAGAGCGGCAGGCGCGGCCAGAACGAGAGCAGGAACGCGCCGAGCCCGGTGACGGCGACGACCCGCCAGCCCGGGTGGCGCGCGAGCACCGCCGGCGCGGCGGCGAGGAGCGCGAGCCCGACGGCGGGCACCTGCGCGGTCTGGTTGTGGCCGAGCAGGTCGGTGGAGTGGATGGGCCCCACGGCGCGGATGGCGGCGAGGCCGATCTGCGGGAGCACGTCGGTGACGGCGCCGGTGTCGACCTCGCCGGCCTCTCGCGAGAAGAAGGTGCGCAGATAGATCGCGAGCGGCACCGCCAGCGTGGCGAGCGCGGCCAGCGGCGGGCGCCAGCGGATGCGCCCGCGCTCGCGCCACAACGCCCCGGCGAAGAAGCCGACCACCAGCACCGCCGCGGCGATGCCCAGCCAGGCGGTGGTGAACAGGGTCAGGAGCCACGCCAGCCCGGCGAGCACCCCGTGTTGCCAGCGCCCCGCGGGCGAGGTGGCGCGGTACCACGCCCACGCGAGCAGCGGCATCCACGGGTTCAGCACGTGGTAGGCGTAGCCCTCGAGGAGCGCGGAGCTGGCGAGCCCGCAGCAGGCGAAGGTGGCGCCGGCGAGGAGCGACCAGGGCGGCTTCGCCCCGAGCGCGCGCGCGAACGCCTCCGCGGCCCACGCCGAGGTCGCCACCCCGACGACCTGCACGAGGCCGTGGATCCACGCGGGCGGGACGAAGGCGAAGAGGCTGGCGAGCCACATCAGCGTGAAGCTGTCGGGCCGCGTGTAGGTGACGGGCTCGGGCCAGCCGGTCTCGGTGTCGGTCAGGCTCCGCAGCAGGCGGGGCGCCGCGTCGATGAACCAGACCGTGCCGGGGGTGTCGGGCTGGTGTCCGAGCAGCTCCCCGCTGAAGGCGGCGGGCCACGTCCACGCCACGGCGAGCGCCGAGAACAGCGCCGGCGTCCACCATGCCTTCCAGCTCATGACGTGCTCGGGTGCGTCCGGTGCACGAGCCAGCCCACGTAGGCGAAGGCGAGCGCGACCCAGCCGAGCGTCGCGGCGATCATCGTGGGCTCGACCATCTCCTGCGCGGGCCCGGGCAGCGCGGCGGCGACCCTGCGGGCCACGGGCTTGCCCTTGTCGTTGAGCGACATCGCGTAGACGACGCGGTCCTCGCCGAGCGCCACCGGCTCGATCCCCGCGCCGGCCTCCGCGCGCGGGACGTCCTGGGCCTCGGCGACGATGCGGATCGCGAGCTCGCGGACGGGCTCGCCCGTCCAGACGCCCACGAAGATGTTGTCCATCGCGACGTCGCCGGCGACGGTGCCGTCGTTCTTGAGCTCGAGCTTGCGGTCCTCGCCGAGCCAGGTGGTCTCGGCGTACACGCGCAGGTTCTGGGGGCGCCAGTCGGTCGCGACCTCGACCCGGACGGTCTGGGCGGGATCGTCGGCGAACGCGATGGCGAGGGCGAAGAGGGGCAGCGCCGGCACGGCGGAACACTATCACGGGTCCGCGTGCCATCCGACGTTTGCGCGTTAGCAGGGACGCGAGGTCGCCCTGGCTCGCAAACCGGACCGCCGCCACCGCCCCAGCGTCGCCGCGCGTGCCGGTCTCGGCGTCGCCTTCGGCTTCGTCCTGCTCGGGCTCGGCGAGGTCACGCTGCGCATCGCCGGGGTGGGGCCCGC
Source organism: Myxococcota bacterium (assembly GCA_049322475.1). Taxonomy (GTDB): domain Bacteria; phylum Myxococcota_A; class UBA796; order UBA796; family SXON01; genus JBMOQZ01. The sequence continues at coordinate 70,846 of JBMOQZ010000291.1, forward strand.
CTACGAGGCCGACAAGATCGGCGGCTGGACGATGATGCCCCAGATGAGCGGGCAGACCATCGAGAGCTTCGAGGGTGGGAAATTCCGTGTCACAACCAACGAGGACGGCATCCGCTCCACCGTCCGGGTGGAGAAGGGACCGGGGGTCACGCGCATCGCGGTGATGGGCGACTCCACGGTGTTCGGCTGGGGCGTGGACGACGGCGGGACCATCGCCGACGGCCTGCAGCGGGGGCTCGACCCGCTGCGCGGCGAGCTCGGGCCGATCGAGGTGCTCAACGCCGGGCAACCCGGCTACTCGACCACCCAGATCACCGCCTTCTTCGAAGGCGTGGTCTCGAAGTACAAGCCCGACTTCCTGATCGTCTTCCTCCCGCAGCACGACCACAACTTCGTCGCCGTCAGCGACCGCGAGCACCTCGAGGGCGGCCGCGGGCTCGGCGCCGCGCGGGTGGGGCTCGCCAAGCACTCGCGCATCTACCAGCTCCTGCGCGCGCAGATCTCGCCCTTGTCCGAGAAGGGCTACGTGCTCCCGGGCGAGCAGCACAACGACATGCGGGTCCCGCGCGTCTCCGACGACGAGCGCGACGAGAACATGGACCGTATCGCCGCCGCCATGGGCGAGTGGGGCGGCAGGCTCGCGCTCGGCTGGTTGCCGAGCTTCGCCGACCTCGAGCGCTCCACGCCCTCGCGCCGGATGGGCGAGGAGTGGGCGGGCATCTACGCCACCGAGAAGCGCATCCCCGTCATCGACCTGCGCGCGTGCTGCGGGCCGGGCGGCCAGAGCCTCGTGTTGCCCTACGACAAGGGCCACCTCAACCGCGAGGGCAACCTGAAGGCCGGCGCGTGGGGCGCCAGCCAGGTCGCCGACTGGATCCGCACCCAGCGGCGGTGAGCTACTCGTCCAGCCGGTAGACGCGCACCTGCGCGTCCTCGTAGACGGGCGTGGCGGTCATGTCGAGGAAGTAGGACACCTTCGTGAACTGCGCCTCGGGGAACCAGTCGCGGTGCAGCACGATCCACTTCAGGCCGTTGGCGACGAGGTCCTGCCGGCCGAGCTCGAGGTCGAGCGCCGGGAGCCGCGCGGGGAGCATCGCCGTCGTGCCACGCTCGAGATCGATGAGGTAGCGGCCGAAGCGGTTGAGGTAGAGGAACGGCGGCGTGGGGTCGTTCAGGCCGTAGGGGACGGGCTGCTCGTGGACGAGCTGGTAGAGGTTGTACCGCGAGCGGGCGAGCACCGGGATGCTGACGGGCAGGTCGAGCACGGCGCCCCCCGTGAGCTGCGCGTAGACCGCGGGCACCTCGACCGTGGACGCCGGCACCGGGAAGTGCGCGGCGGACGCATAGAAGCTCTCGAGCACGCGCAGCGTCCCGACCGAGATCACGACGACGATGGCCGGCACGCCCTTCTGCTGCGCCGCGCGCACCGCGAACGCGGCCATCACCGAGAGCGCCACCGACACGCCGAGGATGAAGCGGTAGGCGTGGGAGATGCGCGAAAAGAGCGGGAACCACTTGAAGAGCACCATGAACGGCAGCGGGATCCAGCCGCCGCCGAGCATCACGTAGTCGCCGTGCACGTAGAGGAAGGGGCCGAGCGTGAGCAGCCCGAAGCCGGCCGCGAACAGGCCCCACGAGCGCACCGCGCGACCGATGGGGGTCAGCAGCGTGAAGAGCGCGGGGACGAGCAGCGCGTAGCCGATGTAGACGACGACGATCAGGTCTTCGTTGAAGTGCAGCTTCAGGTCGGGCGAGTAGAACTTGCCCGGGTGGAACATCGCCTCGAGGTCGGTCATGTTGTGCAGGATCAACGTCAGCCAGACGAAGGTCTCGTTGCGTGACACGACCGCGTCCTGGGCGTTCATGCTCGCGGCGAAGAGCGTGAACGGGAACGCGGTCGTCGCGCCGAGCACGACGAGGCCGACGACGGTGGCCACCGCCGTCTGCTTCGCGCCGCGGCGCAGCTGCTCGCGCCCGTAGTGGCGACGTCCCCAGGCGCGCCAGACGGCGCGCGCGAAGAGCCCTCCCGCCACGATCCCGGTGAACACGCCGTAGTAGAAGTTGGCGAGCACCGTGAAGGCCCACGCGAGGCCGGCCATCGCGCCCTTCTTGGGCGTGGGGTCGTGGGCGACCTCGCGCATCGCGGCGATGGACAGCGGGAACCAGCCCGCGGAGAGCGTCTCGGAGATGCCGTTGTACGCCTGGCCCAACAGGTGCGGCGACGACATGTAGCAGACGCCGGCGAGCAGCGAGCCGAGCCAGTGGGCCGAGGCGCGGAACGCGAGCACGTAGGCGCCGATGCCGCAGAGCAGGAAGTTGAGCCAGATGCTCGCGTTGTAGGCGGCGACGGGGCCCCAGGCCATCTGCACGGGGAGCGTGGTCACCGCGCCGAAGACGTCGATGAACCAGAGGCTGCCGCCGCGTGGCCAGTTCAGGAGGTCGCTGTGGATGGGGAGCTCGCCGCTTAGGATGCAGCGGGCGACCCACCAGTAGCCCCAGACGTGGTTCCAGACGTCGTTCGCTTCGTACCCCAGCCCGATGCGGGTGGGGTCGGCGGCGACGGGCCACAGGATCCAGGTGGAGAGGGAGGCGAACACGGCCACGGCGGCGCCGTGCCGGAGCGGAAGAGAGCTGAACACCAGCGCTATGCTACCATCCTCGCGTCGGAGGGGTCGGAGTGTACGGTGTGGGAATCGTGATCGCCCTGCTCGCGTGCAGCCGCGAGCAGTTGAGCTTCCAGCGGGTCTACCAGGTGCCGAAGACGGAGCTCCCCGCCGCGGGGCCGCCCCCCGCGAAGCACCCGTCGGGCGAGAAGCTCTACCAGCTGCTGTACGCCGGCGAGACCGGCGTCGCGGCGCGCCAGATGGGGCAGCGTGCGCGCATGCTGGTCTGGTTCCGCGTGATGGAGCTCTCGGACGACCAGCTCCGCGGCCTGCGCAAGCTCGTCGAGAACACGCGCGTGCAGGTCGCGGCGGACACGGCGGCGGTCGACGCCGTGGGCGAGAAGGAGCGCGCCGCGCTGGGCCCGGTCTACCAGGAGATCATCACCACCTACGGGAAGCCCGAGGCCGACCCCACCGAGGCGGAGCTCGCCGCGCTCGCGGCGAAGCTCGAGGCCGCGGTGAACGCGGTCACCGCGGAGGGCGACCCCCGCCAGGAGCAGATCCTCCGGGTGCGCGCGTTGCTCAACGACGTGCAGCCCTGGATCGACACGCTCTCGCAGGCGCAGCAGGAGAAGCTCGGGCTCTCCCGCTTCCTCCTCGCCCACCGCACGCACCCCTACCTCACCCCCGCCGGCTACTCCGCGCTCGTGGGCATGGAGTGGGACGGCGGCGACTTCCGCACCATCGACGACACCGTCCGCAGCGAGGACGAGCGCCAGATGGACCTCGGCGGCCTCTGGTCGACCGAGGCGATGCGCTCGGCGCCGGGCCGGTACCTCACCACGCGGCAGCTCCGCGCGATGGTGCTGATGGCCACGCTCGAGCCGGGCCTGATCGAGGCGATCGAGGTCGCCCTCGGCCAGCGCGCGCCGGACGACTACACGTCCGCGCCCACGGGCGCCGCCACCGCCGACGCGGGCTGAAAAAAGCGAAGGCCGGGCGCGGGGCCCGGCCTCCGGTGCGTGCGCGAGCCGCGCAGCCTACGCCGCGTCGTCGGTGTCGAAGCCGTTCGAGCCGGCGCGGGCCCGGACCTCGCCCTCGGAGGTCGACAGCACCCAGGCGCCGCCCTCGTTGCGGGCGGTGACGCGCGCGAGCGGGATGTCGATCTCCTTCGACACGACCGCGATGCCGCCGACGCCGCCGGGGAGCACGTCCGCGTAGTCCTTGAGCGTGGACGGATCCTCGCTCTCGCCGACGATGAGCACGGCGAGCGGGTTGCCGCCCTGCGCGGCGAGCGCCTCGGCCATCTGCCCCGTGCGGCCCGGGCGGTTGCCCGGCGCGCGGTAGACCGGGCCGCCGTGCACCGCGGGGGGGTTGATGCGCGAGGGCGCGACGAACAGGACGCGGTGGTGGCGCGCGAGGTGCGCGAGGAGCGGCCGCACGAGCGCCGCCTGCGCCTCGCCCTCGGCCACCCACAGCTGGAGGCCGTCGGAGAGCGACGGGGTGCGGTCGCCCAGCACGCCCGGCTCGGGGAGGGGGACGAAGCCCGCGGGGACCTCGACGCCGCCGCCCTCGGCGCGACGCGTGCGCACCCAGGCGTACCCGATGCCGGCGAGCAGGAGCACGCCGACGCCGAGCGCGATGTAGAGCGTGGGATCGGTCTGGCCAGCCGGCATGGACACCAGCGAGGGACGCCCGCCCGTCGGCGTGGTGGGGCTGCCGCCGCCCGAGGCGGAGCCGCTCATGCCCGAGCCGCCCTGCCCGCCGGTGCCGCCCTGGCCCCCCTGGCCGCCGCCCTGGCCACCCGCCTGACCCGCCGCGCCGCCCTGGCCGCCGGTCTGCCCGGCCTGCCCGCCCTGCGAGCCCTGACCGCCCGGCGACAACATCGTGCCGCTCTGGTCGGTGGTGGAGCCGGTCGCGGCCGCGCCGTCGGCCGGGGCCCCGCCGTCCATCTTCGAGACGGAGGCCTCGAGCGTGACGGAGTCGCCGACGATGTGGACGTTGAGGTCGCGCCCGTCTTCGTCCGCGCCCCAGGACACGCGGCCGCCGTTGAGCGTCTTGCCGCCGGACTTGATCTTCACGTCGAAGGAGTCGCCGTCGAGCATGCCGGCGCCCGACCAGATCTTGTCGCCGGCGGTGACGTCCGGCTGCTGGCCGTCGTCCTTGAGCTCGACGTCGGTGGCGGCGCCGCCCTGCGGCGTCAGTTGCGCAACGACGGGCGAGGAGAGGTTCCCCCCGTCGGCGTCGGCGCGGATCACGACTCCTTTCGTCTCGGCGGCCGCCATGCCGGACCACAGCAGCCCGATCAGGGCGGCGGTCGCGGTCATCGGGCGCACGAGCACAAACGACTGGGACGACATCGCGTCTCCTCCTTCTGGCGCGCCTTCTTACCACACACGACGGATGTTGCACGCGGCGGACGCTTCCGCAGCGCGCGGATCACGGCTATACGTGAGCGGCAGCCGGGCGACCGCCCGCGTGGAGGATGCGCAGATGATCGTGATTTCCCTGCTGAGTGGCATGCTCGCGTGCTCGGGTGACAAGGAAGAGTCCTGCGGCGACGGCTTCGCGCGCGGCGACGACGGAAATTGCTACCCGATCGAGGGCGACACCGACACCGACACCGACACGGACACGGACACGGACACCGACACCGACACCGACACCGACACGGACACGGACACGGACACCGACACGGACACCGACACCGTCACCGGGCCGGCGGTCCAGGCGTCGGGCACCATCACGTGGAACGGCACCGACACCGTCGAGGACGACGCCGTCTGCACCGTGACGCTCTACCCGAAGGAGGCGCAGCAGGACGACGGCATGCGCGACATGACCGTCGCCCCGCTCGACTTCGTCAGCGTCGACTGCCCCACCGAGACCGGGGCCACGGTGGAGTGGTCCGACACGTTCGAGATCCGGGAGTCGGCCCAGGGCGTCTTCTATGCGTTCATCGATCCGGATCACGATCCCGAGACCGTCGACTACGAGGCCGCCGCCGACCAGCTCGTCATCGAGATCTCGGACGGGCTGACCATCACCGGCATCACGATCACGCTCCCCCGCGAGCTCGGGGGCACGGACAGCGGGAGCGGCACCGGCCGGTAGGTGGTCGCTCTCCGTACCCTCGCGGCGGTCGTGCTCCTCGCGGGGTGCGGCCCCGCTCCGCGCCCCAACGTCCTGCTCGTGACGCTCGACACGACGCGGGCCGACGCCATCGGCGCCTACGGCGGCCGGGACGCCGGCACGCCCGTGCTCGACCAGCTCGCGGCGCGCGGCGCCCGCTTCACGCGGGCGTACACCGTGACGCCGCTGACCATCCCCGCGCACTCCAGCCTGTTCACGGGCCTGTTCCCGCCCCGCCACGGCGTGCGGGACAACGGCGACTTCTTCCTCGGCGACGACGCGACCACCCTCGCGGAGGTCCTGCGCGGGCAGGGGTACGCGACGATGGCGTCGGTCGGCGCGGAGGTCACCTCCCACCACTGGGGCTTCGCGCAGGGCTTCGACGCCTACTTCGACGACATGGGCGCGACGACCACCGAGAACCGCTGGCGCGTGGAGCGCCCGGGCGACCGCGTGGTCGACGACGCGCTCGGCTGGCTGGGCGAGCGCAAGGGGGCCGACGCGCCGTGGTTCGCGTGGGTGCACCTCTTCGACGCGCACCACCCGTACGAGCCGCCCGCTCCCTTCGACGTCATGTTCGAGGGGCGCCCCTACTACGGCGAGGTCGCCTTCGCCGACGCGCAGGTGGGCCGCCTGATCGAGGCGATCGAGGCGATGGGCGCGACGGGCCGCACGCTCGTCGTGGTCACGGGCGACCACGGCGAAGGCCTCGGCGCCCACGGCGAGGCCATGCACGGCGTGTTGCTCTACGACGCCACCACGCGGGTCCCGATGCTCATGGCCGGCCCGGGCGTCCGCGCGGGCACCGTCGTGGAGACGCCGGCGAGCCTCGTGGACCTGATGCCCACGGTCCTCGCGGCCGCGCGCGCGCCCGTCCCCGGCGGGATCGACGGCGCCGACCTCGGGCCGGCCGTCGCGGGCGACGCCGCCGGCGACGCCGCGCGCGGCGTGTACGTCGAGAGCCTCTACGCCTTCCACCACTACGGCTGGGCGCCCCAGCGCGCGCTGGTCACCGACACCCACAAGCTCATCGACTCGAGCCGCCCGCGCGTGTACGCCCGCGGCGACGACGGCGAGCGGACCGACCTCGCCGAGCAGGACCCCGCGCTCCGCGACGCGCTGCGCGAGCGCGTGCGCGCGATGGCCGACGCGATGACGCCGGTGGGCGCCGCGCAGAGCGTGGCGCTGTCCCCCGAGCGCGTCGCCCAGCTCGAGGCCCTCGGGTACCTCACCGGCGGGTCCGAGGCCGACGCCACCGCCACCGACCTCGCCGACCCCGAGGAGCGGCTCCCCGTGCTCGGCGCGGTCGAGAAGGCGCGCCAGGCGGTGCAGGCCGGCCGGCTCGCCGAGGCGCGCACCCAGCTCGAGCACGTGCTCGCGCGCGAGCCGGGGCTCGTGCAGCCCCGCATCCTGCTCGCGACGCTGCACGCGCGCGAGCGGCGGCCCGACGAGGCGCTCGCCGTCGCGCGGGAGGCGGAGTCGATGCAGCCCTCGTCGCAGACGAAGTCGCTGATCGGCACGCTGCTGCTCGGCAAGGGCGAGGTCGCCGAGGGCCTCGACCTGCTGGAGCAGGCGCTCGCGACGGATCCGTACCTCGCCCCCGCGTGGGAGTCGTACCTGCGCGGGCTCTACCTCTCCGGCGACCGCGCGCGCCTGAGCGAGGCCGTCGGCGAGGCCCGGAAGCGCGTGCCCGACCTCGCGAGCGCGCAGGCCATGCACGGCATCCTCCTGTGGATGTCGGGCGATCTGGCCGGCGCCGCGCGCGCGCTCGACGACGCGATCGCGCGCGACCCGTGGCAGCCCTTCGTGCACCACGCCCGCGGCGCCGTCTACCGGGCGGCCGGCGAAGCCGAGCTCGCCGAGCGCGAGCTGCTCGAGGAGATCCGGCTCCACCCGCCGGCGCCCCCGTCGCGCCGCGTGCTGGTGGACCTGTACGCCGAGCAGCGCCGATGGGAGGACCAGCTCGGGCAGCTGCGTCAGCTGCTCGAGACGGAGCGCCCCACGCCGTTGGACCTGCACGCGATCGGGCAGGCGTCGTTCAACCTGCGACGCTACGACGACGCCCGCGACGCCGTCGCGCGGTGCATCCGCCTCGCGCCGACCTACGCCGGCTGCGCCCTGCTCGAGGCGAACGTGCTCTCGAAGCTCGGCGACCGGACGGCGGCGGAGGCGGCGTACGCGCGCGCGCTGGAGCTGCGCGCGCGCGGCGAGTGAGGCGCGGGCTTAGTCGCCGCCCTCGAGCACGATGTCGATCTTGTACTCGGCGGACTCGCCGGCGCAGTCGCCGAACGACCACACGAGCACCGTGTACGTGCCGGCCTCGGTGTCGAGCTCGGCGCCCGGGCACGCGTAGGTCGGGGGCGGGTAGGTGCAGTCGAACGCGTCGTCGGAGTACCCGATGTAGCAGGTGTCGCCGTCGGCCACGATCATGACCGGGTCGAAGGCCGTGTCGGCCGACACGGTGTCGACCGTGATGGTGGCGGTGCCGCCGTCGACCCCCTCGAACGTCCAGGTGTCGACCACGGTCCCCTCGCAGTCGAGGGTCGAGGTGCCGCCCGAGCCCGAGGCCGCCTCGTACGCGTAGTACATGTACGAGTAGCCGCAGTACGAGTAGTAGCCCGAGAGATCCTGGTCCACGAAGCTCGTGTTCACGCCCCAGTAGATGTCGTCGCCGTTCACGCCGAAGGTGTCGGGGTACGTGCCGTAGCCGGGGTACTCGTAGGACGACCAGGTGTAGTAGGGGCCGGCGTAGTAGCCGTAGTACGGGCTGTAGTAGCTGAACCCGGTGCGCCAGACGTCCGTGAGCTCGTACCCGTAGTAGTCGTACGTGGCCATGTGCGTCATGACGAGGTTGAAGTAGGTCTCGTCCTCGACGAACGACCAGTACGGGTAGGGGTTGCAGTCCTCGGTCCCGTCGTCGCGCGTGATCGTGCTCGTCACCTCGAACGAGAAGTCGCAGTCGGTGCAGTCGCCGACGTAGGGCGTCCCGGTGACGGTGGCGTCGAGGTCGCAGAGGGTGGCGCCGTCCATCGTGGTGTTGACGGTGACGGTGCCGTCCAGCGCGTCGCCCGCGATGGAGCCCGAGCCGTCGATGACGATGCCGTACTCGGTGGCGATGTCGCCGTCGTCCACGCCCTGCGCGGCCTGCGGATCCACGGTGTCGACGTCGGTGTCGGTGTCGGTGTCGGCGTCCGTGTCGGCGTCGGTCTCGGTCTTGTCGGTGTCCTCGTCCTGTTCCGGCGGGCAGCCGAAGAGCGTGAGGGACGCGAGCAGGAGGAGCGAGAGACGGGGCATGGTCGTACCTCGGTGGCCGGGGGCGTATAGCACACCTGCGCACGCTTCGCCTGCTCTACAAGGAGCGGACCTCGCCCGAGGGCCAGTCGACCTCGCAGAAGGCCTCCGCCTCGCCTTCCGTCGTCAGCACGCGCTCGTCGGTCCAGACGAGCTCGCCGTCGACGTACACCTTCACCGTCACTTCGTTCTCGCCGTTCCACACCGAGCCGTCGAAGTCCTCGACCCAGACCGTGTAGGTGCCCTCGGCCGGCTGATCGATGTTCACGTTCTCGGGGCCCACGCCGGGGATGTCGTCCAGATCGAGCGAGGGGTCGTCGATCGACTCGCCCACCTCGCCCCAGTCGAGCCCGCCGCCGACGCAGTTCGCGTAGTAGCAGTCGGCGTCGGTCTCCAGAAGCGCGACGTCCATCTCGCCGGCCTGCAGGTGGACGTCCATGTCGTCGCCGGCGTGGGCCCAGTACATCTCGACCCACAGGCTCTGGGCCGGGATCGCCTCGAGCGACGCGACACAGGGGTCGGACGACACGCCGAGGTCGTTGGTGACGACGAGCGTGGCCTCGTAGGTGCCGGCGAGGTCGGGGAAGAAGCCGCGGACGTCGCCGTTGGCGGCCGGCGCGCCCAGCCGCGCGGCCGACCCGGAGGGCTTCGTCACCAGCGTCCAGTCCCAGCTCACGATCTCGTCGCCGTGGGGGTCGTAGGAGTCGTGGCCGAGGAAGTCGGCGGTGTCGTAGCCCGCGTAGATCTCCTCCGGGTCGGCCACGCACACCGCGGTGGGCACGCCGGACGTGCCGTAGAGCGACGCCGACGCGGGCCCGGCGGGAGCGTCGCTGCCCACCCACAACGTCCCCGTGAAGCGCCCGTAGCCCCCGGGCGAGAAGCTCACGTCCACGACGGCGGCCCCGTTCGGATCGACCACGAAGGGCACGGCCGCGTCGACGACCCCGACGAACGCGTCGTCGCCGACCACCGTGACCGACGTGACGGTGAGGGGCGCGTCGCCGATGTTCAGGATCGTGACGGCCTCGGTGGCCGTGTCGCCGGGCTCGGTGTCGCCGAAGGTGAGGCTGCCCGGGTCGAGCACGATTCCCGACGCGATGGACGCGCCGTCGAGCTGCACGCGCGCCTCGGGGTCGTCGGCGGCGTCGCTGTGGACGACCAGCCAGGCGGTGTCGGCCGGGTTGACCGGCGTGAACGCGACCACCAGCTCGGTGCGCCCCGACGGGGAGAGCGGCGACGTCGACAGGCCCCCGTCGTCCACCAGCGAGAACGCGCCCGACTCGAGCACGATCTCCTCGACCCAGAGCGGGATCTCGCCGGGGTTGTGCACCTCGATCGTGGCGGTGACCGTCTCGCCGGCGAGCACGCCGCCGAAGTCGACCTGCTCCGGCGAGAGCTCGATGAGCGCGAGGGCCTCGCCCACGTCCTCTTCTTGCTTGCTGAGGACGTTCTCGGAGCAGTTGGCGCCGAGGATGAGGAGGACGGAGAGGGCCATCGGGGGGCTCCGGGTGCCATGGTAGTCGTCGGGAGGTACGGCCGCTATGCTGGGGGCGGATGGAACGCCCCCGCGTCATCGGTCACGCGCGTCGCCTCCTCGAGAAGGCGCGGGAGGTGCTGCTCGAGCGGGCGGTCCGCCTGCTCGTGCGAGGGCACCCCACGAACGCGAGCGGCAACAACATGTCCCAGCGATAGGCATGGTTTTGCTCCTCGTCGCGTGTGTCGGCGAGCCGGACGCGGGCGAGCCCTCCGAGCGCGAGGCGCGGGACTGCGCCGGCCCGGCCAAAGACGGCGAGGGCGAACCCGGCGCGCTCGCCACCGAGCCATCCTGGCGAGGCGAGGGCGCCCGCTACGGCACGGGGCTCGCGATCGCCGACTTCGACTGCGACGGCGCCTGGGACGTGGCGATCGCGCCGGGCAACGACATGGAGCGCGAGGCGCTCCGCGTGTACGCGGGCTTCGCGGAGGCGCCCACCTGGGAGGCGGAGACGGGCCACTTCTACGGGCACCTCTCCGCCGGCGACCTCGACGGCGACGGCGACGCCGACCTCGCCGCCGCGCGTTACCTCGGCGACGGCGGCTTCGGCGACCCGGGCGCCGTCGAGGTGTGGCGCAACGACGACGGCGCCTTCACCCGCGCGTGGCTCGGCGACCCCGTCCACGCCTTCTCCGTCGACCTCGGCGACGTGGACGACGACGGCGACCTCGACCTCGCCGCGACCGCGGGCGAGCCGTACGCCGGCGAGCCGGCCGGCGACCGCGTCTACGCCAACGACGGCGCCGGCGCCTTCACGCTCGTGTGGGAGGGCGACCCGCGGCTCTCGCTGGACGTCGCGCTCGCCGACGTGGACGGCGACGGCGCGCTCGACGTCGCGCTCGCCGGCACGCCGAGCGCGGTCTATTCGGGCGGCGCGCTCGCGTGGGAGGGCGGCGCGGGGGGGCTGTCGGTGGACGTCGGCGACGTCGACGGCGACGGCGCGGACGACCTCGTGATCGCCGAGAACGCCTCGCTCGGCGGCGCGGGCGGCTGGACGGCGTGGTGCGCGGGCGAGCCGTGCGCCGGGGCTGACGCGCCCGCGGACGCCTCGGCCGTCTCCGTCCACGACGCCGACGGCGACGGGCTCGCCGAGGTGTTCGTAGGCGGCTGGTGGGCGGGCGTGCGCGCGACCGACGGCTGGGCGGCCGGCGGCGAGGCCGTCGTCGAGGCGCTCGCGTGGGTGGACCTCGACGGCAGCCACACCGTCTCCCGCGAGGCCACCTTCTCCGGCCGCGGCCCCCACCTCCTCGGCGACCCGGTCGACGCCGCGATCGTCGAGGCCGACGGCGCGCGCGTGACCGCGTACTCGCTCAAGCGCGGCCGCCTCGTGTTGCGCGACGACGCACGCGAGGTGGTCGTGCGCTGGCGAGCCCCCGCCGGCGAGGACCTCGTCGTGACCGACTGGGAGCCCGACGGGCCGGACGTGGTGTACGGGCGCGAGCGTTGAACGGAAGCCCCTCTCCCCGCTCGCGGGGAGAGGGTCCGCGAAGCGGGGGTGAGGGGTGCCCGAACGATCGCAGCTTCCGGACCCCTCACCCGGCCTTTGGCCACCCTCTCCCCCTGCGGGGGAGAGGGGCTTCCTCCCGAAGCACCCGCCTCACCTCCCGCGCGATCGCCACCGCGTCCGGCGAGTCCCCGTGGACGCAGAGCACGTCGAACCGCCCCGCCAGCGCCTTCGCCTGCGCGATCGCCGCCTCCACGCCCAGGAGCGCGCCCGGCTCGCCGCGGGGGACGAGCGCGTCGCCGCGGTAGCCGCGGTCCGCGAAGCCCTCGGTCCAGTAGGCCGGCGCGATCGCCGCGCAGGCGCCCCCGGGCGGCCCGACGATCGGCACGGGCCCGAGCGCCTCGGCGACCCCCCCGACCAGCGCCCTCGCCACCTCCGGGTCGCGCGCAGCCGCGTGGTACAGCGCGCCGTGCGGCTTGCAGGCGATCACCTCGCCGGCGATCGCGCGCAGGGCCGCGCACTGCGCGCGCGCCGTCTCCCGCAGCGCGTCGGGCGCCATCGCCGTCGCCGTCCGCCCGAAGCCCGCGCGGTCCGGGTACGACGGATGCGCGCCGACGAGCACGCCGTGCTTCCGGCACCGCGCGACCGCACTCCGCATGGTCTCCGCGTCGCCCGCGTGCCCCCCGCACGCGATCCACGCGATCTGCGCGCTCTCGTAGAGCGCCTCGGGTTCGTCGGGGAGCTCGCCGAGGTCGATGCCGAGCCGGGTCCTCATCCGTGGCCTGTAGCCTGTAGCCTGTAGCCTCGTGCTCCTCGACCCTGTCCCCCTCGGCGACACCGCCCTCCGCCTCCGCGTCCCGCCGGGCGTCGACCGCCGCGCGCTGCTCGCCGGGCTGCGTGCCCTGCCGGGCGTGCTCGACGCCTGGCTGACGGAGGACTTCGCGGCGGTCCGCTTCGACACGCCGCCCGACCTCGGCGCGCTGCGGCTCGACGGCGTCGCCGTGGCGCCGCCGCGCGACTGGGAGGTGCGCGCCCGGTACGACGGCGCCGACCTCGCCCGCGTGGCCGCGTGGGCGGGCCTCGCGCCGGAGGAGGTCGCCCGCCTCCACGCAGGCCGCGTCTACGAGGTGCGGTACCTCGGCTTCTCCCCCGGGTTCGCCTACCTCGCGGAGGTGGACGCGCGGATCGCCGCCCCGCGGCTCGCCGTCCCGCGCCCGCGCGTTCCGGCGGGGTCGGTGGGCGTCGCCGGCGCGCGCACGGGCGTGTACCCGCGCGAGGGCCCCGGCGGCTGGAACCTCGTCGCCACCGCGCTCGACCCGCTCCCCCCGTGGGAGCCGGGCGACCGCGTCCGGTTCGTGCCGTGCGGGTGACCGGGCCGCCCGGCGCCTGGCGCGTGGTCGACGACGGGCGGGGCGGCCGCATGCACCTCGGCGAGCCTCCGGGCGGGCCGCTCGTGCCCGACCCCCGCTTCGCCGGCGGGATCGAGGTGCGCGGGCCCGCGGGCCTCCGCTACCTCGCCGGCGACTACGGGGCGCCGCGGGTCCTGCGGCCGGGCGAGGAGCTCGCCGAGCCGGTCGCGGCGTGGGCGGTGCCGGCGATCCGCGAGGCCACGATCCGCGTGGTCCCCGGGCCGGACCCGGAGCGCTTCGCGCCGGGCGCGCTCGCCGTGCTGCTCGACGCCGACTGGACCGTGCTCCCCGACTCCGATCGCGCGGGCCTGCGCCTCGCCGGCCCGGCGATCCCGCGCCGCGACGCCGACGACGCGCGCTCGGCGCCGATGGTGCGCGGCGCGATCGAGGTGCCCGCCGGCGGCGGCCCGATCGTGCTCGGGCCCGACCACCCGACGACGGGCGGCTACCCGGTGATCGCGGTCGTCGCCCGGGCCGACTGGGGGCTCGCGGGCGCCTGTGTCCCCGGCGCGGTCCTGCGCTTCCGCGCCGTCACGGCCAGCTCCCGCGGCGATCCCGGCCGCTGACCAGCGCCTCGGCGCCGAGCAGCGCGCAGCCGACGTGCTGGACCGTGTCGATCTGCACGTCGAGGTCGCGCGCGCCGCTGCGGAACCCGCCCACGAGGTTGCGGCCGATGCGCGGGACGTCCGCCTCGCGGTACTGCGCGGCGAGGAACCACCGCGCGAAGTCGAGGGTCGCCTCGACGAGCCGCGCCTCGCCCGTGCGGCGCGCGCGCGCGGCGACGGCCTCGGCCCCGCCGGCGGCGCCGCCCACGGAAGGGGGGAGGCCCGCGCCCGCCGGGGGCGCCTCGTAGGCGGTCGAGGCCACGTAGGCCGCGCAGATGCCGGCGCCGGCGTCGCCGCCGCGGGCCTCGCGCACCGCGTACGCGGCGAGGCAGGTCCAGTGCTCGTCGCCGGTGGCGACGGGGTGCGCCGTGCCCATGTACTCGCCGTCGAGGAAGGCGATCGCGCGATCGAGCGCCGGCTGGGGCGAGCCCTCGCGCTCGGCGGCGGCCAGCGCGAGCATGGCCTGGCCCTGGCCGTAGGGGTTGGCCGGCTGCTCCGGGAACGCGCCGGTCGCCTGCGACATCTCCCCGCGCACCTTGCCGTCGCCGTCGACCGACGCGGCCACCTGCGCCGTCCACGCCGCCGCCATCGGGTGCTCGCGCAGGATCGCGGCGAGCGCGGCGAGCGCCGTGGTCCCGACCCAGGCCTTGCCGTCGTCGCGCGTGGGGTCGAGCACGTAGGCGCGGCCGTCCTCCGTCGTGCGCGACACCGACTGCAGGTACGCCAGCGCGCGGTCGGCCGCCTCGCCCGCGACGGGGTCGCCCGTGGCCGCCGCCGCGCGCGCGAGGAACCACGCGGTCCCGGCGTGCCGCGGGTAGTTGTACCCCCGCCCGGCCGCGCCGCTCGGCCCCTTCACGACGTAGGTGAAGCGCCCGTCCGCGTCCATCCCCGCGACGAGGTGGCGCACGCCGGCGAGCACGGCGGCGTCGAGCTCGCCGGGGGTGGGCTCCGGCCCGGGCGACCACCCGCGGTGAAGCCGGACGACGCCCGCCGCGCTGGCCATCGCGCTCTCGAACCGCGCGGTCTCGGCGCGGGCGACGGGCACGCGGAAGCCGGGCAACACCTCCTCGCGCGAGAACACCGCCTCGGCCGGCGGCTTGCCGTCGCGCGGGCCGTCGTCGCCGGGGCGCGCCATCCGCAGGGGGAGGTCCGTCACGCGCACGTCGACGAGGACGGCGTCGCCCAGCCGGGTGACGCGCGCGCCCGCCGGGGCCTCTCCTCCGGCCCACACCTCGCCGGCGACGGCGACGGCGTCGGGTCCCGCGTGCCGCTCGTAGGGCCACGCGCCGCCGGCGGCGGGCAACAGCAGCGCCGCGGCGATCGCCGTCCAGCCCGCGCGCAGGCGCAGCGCCGGGAACAGCGCCACGAGCGGAAGCGCCGTGAGCGACGCGCCGAGCATCTGTACGATCTGCGCGCCGGTCAGCGGCCCGAACACGCGCTCGACGTGCAGCGCGGTGGCCGCGAACCGCCCGTACACGATCGCGACCGCGCCCAGCGAGGCGAGGCACGCAGGGCGCACGATCGCCATGCGCCCCCGCGCGAAGGCCGCCGCCACCTGCGCCGCCGCGGCGAGGCCCCCCAGCGCGGCGTCGCCCCACCAGCGGTGCGACAGCTCCCACGCGAGCCCCGCGTAGACGGCGGCCTGCAGGAGGTGCAGCGCGACGAGCGGGCGACCCGCCTCAGAACTCGAGGACGGTGCCAGCGGAGATCTGCGGGATGAGGCCCGTGTTCTTGATGTCCTTCTGGGTGGCCTCGAACTCCTCGCCGCTCATGATGCCGACGGCGAGGTTGAGGTTGAACCCGAAGTTCTCCGCGACCATGAAGTCGACGCCGGCGCGCGCGCGGGCGCCCACGGCGAGGTCGAAGTCGGCCGTGTAGGCGGTGGCCGTGAGGTCGACGCCCGCGTAGGGCCGGACGCTGTCGCCCGGGTGCTTGTACACGACGCCCGCGTTGATGGGCATGATCGTGTTCCACGGGTCGCAGGGGATCTCCTCGCCGGCCTCCTCCGCGAGCTTGTCGCAGACGTTGTCCTCGAGGTGACGCTGCGTGGACATGCCCTCGAGCCCGGCGATCACCGCGACGCTCGTGGCGACGGGGATGTTCAGCTCGGCGCCGTAGGTGACGAAGTTGAACGCGTAGTAGCGGGAGTAGCCCACGCGCCCGGCGACGTGGATGCCGGGCTTCTCGGCGTCGTCCCGATCGATCTTCGCGGTGGACTTCGAGGAGCCGCGGGACGGTCCGTCGAGGTCGCGGCTGCTGCTGCTCGAGCGCGAGCTCGAGGACGACGAGCGCGACGCGGTGCCGGACTTCGAGCTCGACCCGCTCGACTTCGACGCCGTGGAGCTCGAGCGCGAGCTCGAGGAGGAGCGGCTGGGGCGGTCCTCGTCGAGGTCGTCGAGGTCGACGTCCTCTTCCTCCTCTTCCTCCTCGAGGTCGGCGAGCTCCTCGTCGGGGTCGAAGTCGTCGAGGCTCTCCTCGTCGTCCTCTTCGGGCTCCTCGTACGAGCGGGAGCTCGTGGACTTCGACGACGCCGTGGAGCTGCCCCGCGTGCTCGAGCCCGACGACGAGGTCGACCGGGAGGACGAGCTCGCCCGGTAGGCCGGCTCCTCCTCGGGCTCCTCCTCGCTCTCGACCGCGATCAGGCCCGCGGCCGACCCGAACTCGAAGTCGTCGGCGCTCTCTTCTTCGGGCTCGGCGGCCTTCGCCCGGGCGGCGGCGGCGGCCCGCGCGCGGGCCTCGGCCTCCA
>JBMOQZ010000292.1:0-9683 GCA_049322475.1 Myxococcota bacterium
GGCCGCGAGCGCGACCACCGCGTGTCGCCGCGCGCCCGCGAGCACGGCCGGCGCGATCCCGGCGGCGACCGGCCACCCGAGCGACTCGCCCGCCTGCGCCCACGGCGCGGTCACGCTCGCCGCGTAGCCCTCGACCGAGGCGACCTTCTTGCCGACGTAGTCCGCGAGCCCCGGCGCCACCCACGCGACGCCGGCGACGCCCGCGAGCGCGGCGACGCGGTGGCGCAGGGCCACGAACGCGATCGCGACCACGCCGAACGGCACGCCCGTCTCGCGCGTGGTGGTCCCGAGCGCGAGCAGGATCGCGCTCCCGACGCCCGCAGCCGCGCCCGGGAGCGTCGCCAGCCCGACCGCGCCGCACAACATCGCCGCCTCGGGGTGGTGGATCCAGTGCGTGCGCGCGAGCACGTGGGTCTGGGCGAAGCTCGCGGTCGCGACGACCGCGCCGGCGCCCGCCCAGGGCGCGACCGATCGCCCCGCGAGCCAGACGCCGCCGAGCAGCACCGCGAGCCAGAGCCCGTCGATCGCCTCGATCAGCGCCGCCGAGGGGCCGAGCGCGCGGAAGAGGAGGCCGAGGAGCGCGGCGTAGGGCGTGTCGGGCCATCGCCCCTCGACGACGAAGGCGCGGACCCCGTCGTAGTAATGACCGAGGTCGGCGGGCGGGCGATCGTCGAGGAGGCAGAAGCGCGCGTGCAGCGCGAGGGCGACCGCGACGGCGGAGGCGGCGACGCGGTCGGGGAGGGAGCGCACGTCGGCGGCAACTATCGCGTGTAGCGAACGCCCGTGTCGAAGCCGGCCGGCGCGGCCTCCATCCACACCACGTGCCCCGCGAAGCTGCCCCAGCCCTGGACCCAGAACGTCCAGCGATCGACGGGCACGGCCACGTTCGCGTGGGCGGTCCCGACCCACGCGAGCCAGGTGTCGGCGGGCCGCGCGGGCACGTCCTCGCAGTCGCGGGAGCCGTCCGCGTAGGACGTGCAGGTCCACACCGCGTCGTCGTAGCCGTAGAGCACCGGCGCCTCCTGGACGAGCAACCCCGCGGCGACGGCGATCCCGTCGACCGGCTCCCAGGACAGGACCGGGCCGGCTCGCCCCGTGATCGTCACGACGGCGTCCTCCTCCTCGTGCGCCGAGCGGCTGGTCGAGGTGGAGGACTCCTCGCCCTCCTTCCACCAGGTGTCGTGGCGGGTCAGCGTCTCCGTGCGCGTGAACGTGACCACGCCGACCTCCGCCTCGCCGGTGAAGCCGACGTAGACGTCCGCGAACAGCGGCGTCCGCAGGCGCGCGCTCGTGCCGGCCCGCGCGAGGGTGCCGTCGCGGCGGGGGAGCCCCTTCGCCATCGGCATCGCGAGGGCCTCGGGGGAGACCTCGAGGAGGGCCCCGGCCTCGAAGCCCGGCGTGGCGCCCCAGGCGACGCGCACGCGTCCCCAGTCCTGCGCCGCGAGCGAGCCCGACGCGCCCTCCTCCCGCGTCTCGTCCGGGCGCGTCTGGAGCCCCACCGAGAGGCTGCCCTCGACGGCGAGGTCGCCCGCGGGCGGGAGCGGGCCCACCGCCTTCGGGCCGGCGGGCGCGGGCACGGCGCCCACCTGCTCGAGCTCGCGGACGTAGGTGGTGCGCCCCACGACCGGCACGCAAGCCACGGCGAACGGGACGAACCCGACGAGCGCGCGCACGTCTCCTCCGGGCACAGGGTAGCCGCGAAGTCGCCGGATCGGGCGCGAGCTCTGGCCCCGGGCGGCTTCCCGCGGATCCGCCCGTCGCAACGGGCCCGGCTCGCCGCACGCGTTGACGGGCCGGTGTGTACGACGCGGACCGAAGTCGGGGGGGTGGCGGCTCACCCCCCCGACCTCGGTCCGCGGGGGCGCCCGAATCCGCGACCTGTCCTCGCATGTGGTGCGAACGACGTCGACACCGTGCGGATCGACGAAGGGTCGGGGTGCGGGATGGCCTGGCGTGTCGGGTGTGCTCGCGGGTTTCGCGGACCGAAGTCGGGGGGGTGACGTTTCACCCCCCCCACCTCGGTCCGCCGGGCGTCGCCGGGGCAAGGACGCCCCCGCGCGCGAGAAGCCTCGACGCGCACGCGAGCATCCCGCGACGTCCGCGTCTCCGCTTCTCCGCGGTGGGTTCTCCCCGGGGAGCCGCCTTCGAGACGGACGCGCCCGACTTCGAGATCTGCCTCGCCGCCGACCAACTCGACCGCCTCCAGCGGGAGGTGTGGCTCGCGCGCGCGGTCGACGCGCGGCTCCGGGAGTCGTGCGCGGCCTCGCCGGGGTGCGATCCCGCGGCGCTCCGGCCCTCGGATGCGGACGCGCGGGCCCGGTTGGAGCGGATCGCGGAGGCGATCGCCCTCCGGTCGGGCGACCCGCGTTGGGCGGCCCTCGCGGCGCACGACGTGAACGGGCCGCCGTTCTTCGACCGGCCCTTCGTGGCGTGGGGCTCGGATCCGCACGGGCACCCGGTCCCAGCGCTGCCCCCCACGTTGCCCGGCGGGCCGCCGTCGCTCGCGTGGCCGTCCGGCTGCGACCCGACGCACCCGCCGCCGCCGGGCACGGTCGCGGGGGCAGAGGACGTGGAGCGGGCCATCTGCGCGGCGGCTTGGGGCGTGCGGGAGGCGGAGTGGCTCCTCCGTTGGGAGATGGTCGCCGCCGAGGCGATCGCGGGGGCGTGCCCCGGCTGCCCCCCGGAGATCGACCGCGCCAGGTCCGCGGCCGTGGGTCGGAGTGCGCGCCGTGAGGCGCGAGCCGCGGCCTCGCTCGCGACGGATCCCGTGAGCGTCACGACCGCACGGGCGCTGGAAGCCGCGGCCGAGGTCCTCGCCACAAGCTCCCCGACGCGCGTGTACTTCGTCGCGGACGTCCTCGACCCGCCGCCGCGTTGACCGCTATTCCGCCAGCTTCACCCCCAACCGATCGAACAGGAACGCGTACATGTCCGCGCTGTACTCGATCGCCTTCGCCACCTGGTCGGCGCCGCCGTGGCCCGCGTTGGCCTCGATGCGGAGCAGGACCTCCTTGTTGGTGGTGGCGTGGCGGACTGCGGCCACGAACTTGCGCGCGTGCATCGGGTCGACGCGGTCGTCGTGGTCGGCGGCGAGCATCAGGAGCGCGGGGTAGGCCGTCCCCTCCTTCACGTGGTGGTACGGCGAGTACGCGTGGAGCGTGGCGAACTGCTTCGGGTCCTCCGCGCTCCCGTACTCGGGGATCCACGTCCGGCCGCTGCCGAACTGGTGGTAGCGCACCATGTCGAGCAGCGGCACGGCGCACACCACGGCCGCCCAGAGGTCGGGCCGCTGCGTCATCGCCGCGCCCATGAGCAGGCCGCCGTTGCTGCCGCCGTTGATCGCGAGCTTCTCGGGCTTCGTCCAGCCCTCGCGGACGAGGTACTCGCCGGCGGCCGCGAAGTCGTCGAAGACGTTCTGCTTCTTGTCCATGCGCCCGGCGTCGTGCCAGTCCTTGCCGTACTCGCCGCCGCCGCGGAGGTTGGCGACCGCGTAGACGCCGCCGGCCTCGAGCCAGGGGTAGATGCTCGAGCGGAAGTTGGGCGTGAGCGCCACGTCGAAGCCGCCGTAGCCGTAGAGCAACGTCGGGTTGGTCCCGTCCTTCGGCAGGTCCTTGCGGTGCACGAGGAACATCGGGATCTGCGTGCCGTCCTTCGACGGGAAGCGCACCTGCTCCACGACGTACCGGGAGGTGTCCACCGGCAGCTCGACCTTCGCCCACAGCGAGACCTCGCCCGTCGCGATGCTGGTCTTGTACACCTGTTTCGGCACGGTGTAGCTGGAGAACTGGAAGTAGGCGTCGTCCTGGTCCTCGAGGCCGTGGAGCGACGACGTCGTGCCGATGGTGGGCAGCGCGATCTCGCGCACGGGCTTGCCGTCGAGCGTCGTGATGCGGAGCTGGCTCGAGGCGTCCTTCAGGTAGTTGATGGCGAGCTTGCCGCCGACGATGCCGAAGCTCTCGATCCGGGCGGAGGGGTCCTCCTTCACGATCTCGACCCAGCTCTTGCGGTCGCGCTTGTCCACCTTCGTGCGGAAGACGCGCCCCTTCGGCGCGCCCTCGTCCGTCTGGACGTAGAACCAGCCGTCCCACTCCGTGACGCCGTAGAGCGCGTCCTTCCCCAGCGCGAAGGCCTTGAACTCCTTGTCCTTCTTCAGGTCCTTCACCCAGACGTCGTTCTCGTTCCAGCCGCGGTAGATGCCCACGAACAGGAAGCGGCCGTCGCGCGAGAGCCAGCCGGACAGGAAGGTGGAGGCGTCGCCCGTCTTCGGGTGCACCGTCGGGTCCTTCGCGGGGTCGGTGCCGAGCTGGTGGTAGCGCAGCTCGCAGTGGCCGGGGCGCTGGTCCACGGGGATCGCCGGGTCGCTGGGGATCCACTCGTAGTAGAAGCCCGACCCGTCCGGGGTCCAGTCGGGATCGGCGTACTTGGCGCCCGGGATCACGTCGGTGGTCGAGACGGCGCCGGTGTCCACCTCGACGACCTTGAGCGTCGCCTCGTCGGCCGCGTTCGGCTTCTCGGCGTAGACGATGCGCTTGCCGTCCCAGCTCGGCATCCAGTACCCGAGCGACACGGTGCCGTCCTTGGACCACTGGTTCGGGTCGAGCAGCACTTTTTCGGCGCCCTCGCTGCCCTCCCGCCAGTAGAGGATCGCCTTCTCCTCGTCCGCGTGGGTCTTCAGGTAGAAGTAGCGGCCCGCGCGCTGGACGGGCGGGTTCACGGAGTCGACGTAGTAGAGCTCCTTGAAGCGGGCGGCGAGCTTCTCGCGGGCCGGAAGCGCGGCGAGCCGCGCGCGCGCGTGATCGTCCTCGGCCTTCATCCACGCCTGCACCTCGGGCGACTTCTCGTCCTCGAGCCACCGGTACGGGTCGGCGACCACGACGCCGTGCAGCGTGTCGGCGACCGCCTCGCGGCGCGCCTCCGGGACCGCCGGGATCGCGGGCTTCGCCGGCTCGGCCGCCGCGACCTCGACCATCGGCGGCGGGGGAGGGGGCGCGGGCTTCGTGCACGAGAGGATCAGCGAGAGGGCGAGGAGCGGAGCGCGCATGCGGACCTCGGAAGGGGGCGCGGTCATAACATGGGGGATTTCTGATACCCTCGACGCGGACATGCTCTTCGCCCTCCTCGCCCCGGCCCTCGCCGCCGAGCCCCCGCCCCTCGACGAAGCCGTGAAGACCGGCGCCCGCGCGAAGAAGGACGCGGCGGTGGTCCTGTGCAACGAGGACTACGCCAACCTCCCCGACGCCACGAACGCCAAGCGCGACTGCGACCTCGTCGTGGACTGGCTCCTCCAGACGCGCGGCGTGGCGGTCGAGCGCCTCCGCCGCGCCGACGACGTGACCTCCGCCGCCCTGCGCGACGAGCTCCGGGCCGGCGCCGCGATGGTCAAGCGCAAGGGGACGCTCTGGGTGTACGTCGCGGGGCACGGGGCGACGGGCGAGTCCGGCGCGCCCATGATCCTCGGCGTGGAGGCCCACGCGGAGGTGCCCGCCGACGGCGCGATGGCGGTCTCCGACCTCGTGTCCATCACCGACGGCACGAAGGCGACACGCACGATCGCCATCCTCGACGTGGGCTTCGGCGGCGTCGGGCGCAACGGCGAGGCCCTGTTCGACGGCCGCGCGCCGTCCGCCGGCGCGGCGGGCGTGCGGACGACGGTGTGGTCGGCCACCAGCGGCGCGGAGGCAGCGGCGCTCTGGCCCGCCGCGGGCCACGGCATGTTCACGTACTTCACGGTCGGCGCGCTGCGCGGCTGGGCCGACGGCGCGAGCGGCACGCCCGCCGACGGCAAGGTCACGCTCCAGGAGGCGCAGACCTGGGTGGCGAAGACGCTCCGCCAGGTCGGCGGCCCCGACTGGAAGCCGACGCGCGAGTCGCGCGCAGAGCTCGTCGAGACCGTGCTCGCCAGCGGCGGCAAGCTCGAAGCGGGGCCCCTCAAGGAGGAGCTCGCCGCGCTCGCGCTCGCCGAGAAGCAGCGCCGGCTGCGGGTCGCGGAGGAGAAGATCCGCGGCGCCGCGAAGGCGGAGTGGGCGGTCGTCGGCCCCGCGAACGCGACGTACACGCCCGAGGCCCAGAAGGCGCTCGAGGCCTTCGTCGCCAAGTGGGACGCCGCCACCGTCGACGTGGACGGGGCGAAGGTCGCCGTGGCCATCGCCGAGGTCGCCGACGCCCGCAAGCGCCTCGACGACTTCTCGCGCGTCGCCAACAAGGGCAAGAAGAAGAAGCGCAAGGCCAAGACCGCGCGCAAGTTCGAGCCGAAGGCGCCGCCCGTGTCCGCGGCGACGGCCGCGTGCCAGGACCTCCTGAAGGTCGAGCCGTTCGCCATCGCGGGCGAGCTGACGCCCGAGCTGGTGACGTGCCTCGAGGCCCGCCTGACCGAGGAGGCCAGGCAGACCACGAAGGACAAGCTCTCGCGGCTGCTCATCGTCAACGCCGACTCGAAGGGCGACAAGGAAGAGTGGGCGCGCCTCGTCGAGCGCCACCTCGAGGACATCGACCGCTCCGACCCCGATTTGTGCTTCAAATACGCGCTCACCGTCGCCCGCGGCGACGTCGACGACGCGCCGATCGTGCTGCGTTGGACCGAGTACGCGCTCGAGAACAAGCACGTCTGGGAAGGCCCCACCTACGTGTCACGTGTCAACAACATCCTCCGCCTGCGCGCCGAGACGGGCGCGCGGCTCTGGGCCGACGCCGAGGACGACTTCCTCGAAGATCGCACCGAGGAGAACGAGGAGACCGCCAACCGCCTCCGCGGCGAGGCGAAGACGTTCGCGAAGGAGTGGCTCGACTACGCGCGCACCGCCGGCCAGGCCACCGAGCGCGCGCTGCTCTTGTGCGAGAGCGCGTCGGGCAGCGCGTCGGCGTGTATGGCGGCGACGCCGTAGCACCGGTCGGATAGACGCGGTCGGCGATGCCCCGCGTCTACGTCCACACCTTCGGCTGCCAGATGAACGAGTACGACTCGGGCAAGATGCGCGCCCTGCTCGGGGCCGACGGGTTCGTGCCGACCGAGGAGATGGACGACGCCGACCTCGTCATCGTGAACACGTGCTCGGTCCGCGAGAAGCCGGAGCAGAAGCTCCACTCGCTGCTCGGGCGCATCCTGCCGCAAAAGAAGGTCCGGCCGGTCACGGTCGCCGTGGCCGGCTGCGTCGCGCAGATGGACGGGGCGCGGATCTTCCGCAAGTACCCGCAGCTCGATCTCGTGTTCGGGCCCGACGCCGTCGCGAAGGTGCGCGAGATGGTCGACGCCGCGCGCACCCGCCGCGTGCTCGACACGGAGTTCTTCGCCGGCGAGTCCTACCCCTTCCCGAGCGACCTCGACCCCGACGCCGCGGGCAAGGTGGGCGCGTTCGTCACCATCCAGAAGGGCTGCGACAACAAGTGCACCTTCTGCATCGTCCCGGCCACGCGCGGCGCGGAGGTGTCGCGGCCCGCGGAGGACATCCTCGCCGAGGTGCGCGGGCTCGTGGCGCGCGGCGTCCGCGAGGTCACGCTCATCGGGCAGAACGTGAACAGCTACGGGCTCAAGGTCCCGGGCATGCCCACGTTCGCGGAGCTCTTGCGACGCGTCCACGACGTCGACGGCGTCGAGGTCCTCCGCTACACGACCTCGCACCCGCGCGACATGGGCGACGACGTGGTCGCCTGCTACCGCGACCTCCCGAAGCTCGCGTCCCACCTGCACCTCCCGGTCCAGAGCGGCAGCGACCGCGTCCTGCGCCGCATGAAGCGCTTCTACACGCGCGAGCGCTACCTCGAGGTGGTCGCGAAGCTCCGCGACGCGCGGCCCGATCTGGCGCTGACCACCGACGTCATCACCGGGTTCCCCGGCGAGAGCGACGCCGACTTCGAGGACACGATGACGCTGCTCGAGGCCGTGCGCTTCCACGGCAGCTTCAGCTTCCGGTACTCGCCGCGGCCGGGCACGTCCGCGCTGCGCCTGCTCGACGACGCCGTCGCCGACGACGTCGCCCTCGCCCGGCTCGAGCGCTTCCAGGCTCGCCAGCGCGAGATCCAGCTCGAGGAGCACGCGCGCCTCGTGGGCACCACGCAGCGTGTCCTCGTCGAGGGGCCCTCCGCCCACGACGACGGCGTCGTCTGCGGGCGCACCAGCACCTTCAAGATGGTGAACTTCCCGGGCTCGCCGGCGCTCGCGGGGAGCTGGGCGGGCGTCACCGTGACCCGCGCGTTCGCGAACACGCTCCGGGGCGAGCTCGCCGGCTAGAGGTTGCCCGCGGCGGCGATGAAGATCACGAACGCCACGTACAACGCGATGCCGGCGAGGAAGAGCAGCGAGAACAGCAGCGACACGCCGCCGCCCACGAGGCCCGCGGCGGACGCGCTGCGCTCGGCCTCGACGGCGGACGCCATGCCCTTCGACCCGAAGTACAGCGCGACGATCGAGAGCGGCAGCGCCGCGAGGTAGGTGGTGTAGCAGGTGCAGGGCCCGAGGAGCCCGCAGATCAGCGCCGCCGTCCCCGCCCAGAGCGCGGTCGTCGCGGCGCCCGCCGGCGCGCCCTCGCCGGGGGCGGCGTCGGGGAAGCCGTACGGGTCCTGCGCCACGTCAGATCTTGTAGGAGACCGAGCGCGTGAAGAGCAGCGAGGGCTTGTCCGCGCCCGTCGCCGCCTTGCCCACCTTGATCTCCAGCACGCCGGACGCGGCCGGCACGGGCGAGAACACGCGGAAGAACTGCACCGACGGGCCCTTGTCGGCGATCGACTCGCGCGTGACCATCATCCGCGACTCGGCGACCTTCTTGCCGTCCGCGTACGCCTCGGCGACGAGCCAGTAGGGGACGCCGTCGAACTCGGCGCGGCTGCGCGCGTACAGGACGGGGATCTCGATGACGACCGCGTCCTTGTCGGCGATGACCACGGCGGGGGCCCAATTGTCGCCGAGGACCGCCTTGCCCACGACGTCGAGCGGCATCTTCGTGTTCGAGCCGGTGGCCGCGCGGGGATCGACGTAGGCGGAGAGGTCCTTCTCCGGGTCGGGCTTCGGCGTGGCGGAGAACGTGGGGATGCCGAGGTCGTCGTCCTCGGAGAAGCTGGACGCGTCGACCTCGTCGGGCCGCTTGGCCGTGTTGTCCTTGAACAGGTCGTCGTCGTCGTCCCCCGCCCGGGCGGGCGCGGAGAGGAAGAGGGCGGCGAGGACGAACGAACGCACGGCGGGCTCCTTGGGCGTCGGCGCCCGGATCGTAGACCACGCGCGGGGGATGTCAAACCGATTTTGGCAGCCATGCTTGGATAGGAGAGGCCCGATGCCCCCGAACCCCTACGCGCTCGCCGACCTGCGCCAGCGCCGCGCACACCGACGCGAGCGAGGTCTCCGGGGCACGCTCGCCCCCCTCTTGCCGCTCCTCGGGGCACTCGCCGCGGTGCCGCTCCTGCGGGATGGATTCTATCGTTTCGTTAATGGTCCCGAGGCCGCCTGGGCCGACGGCTTCGGGGGGGCCGTCGCCCGCCTCGGGCTCGCGCTCGCGGCCGCGCTCGCGCTCTCCACCTACACCGCGGTGGTGCGCGGGCCCGACCGCGGGGTGATCGACGTGCACCCGCTCCGGCCTTCGCCCTGGCTGCGGGCGAAGGTGGCGGCGATCGCGCGGGCCCGAATCGGGTGGCTCCTGCTCGCGGGGGTGCTGCTCGCGCCGCTGTGGCCGCGGGTCGACGCGCTCGCGCTCGGCGCG
>JBMOQZ010000293.1:0-9606 GCA_049322475.1 Myxococcota bacterium
GGCAGCGCCGTCGCGACCGGCGCACGCGAAGCGATCGCCCCGAGCGCCGCGGCGAGCACCACCGCGACGGCGATCTCGGCGAGCCCCGGCACGGTCCCGCAGAGGCGCACGACGAGCAGCTCGAGCGTCGCCACCGCGGCGACGATCACCCGCGCCTCCACGCCGCGACGACCAGCCACGCCGCCAGCGCCGGACCGAGCTGCACGCGCGTGGCGCCGGCGATCGCCGGCACCGCGAGCGGCGCGATCCACGCGGCGACCGCGAGCCACCCTTCGCCCCGGCGACCGCGGCCCTGCAGGACCTCCCAGCCGATCGCGGCCGCGGGGATCGCGAGGAGGGCCTGGTCGTAGTCGAACGCGAACGGCGTCACGAGGAAGAGCGCGCCCACGAGCGACGCGGCGCGCGCCGTGAAGCTCGCCCCGCGCGCCCACAGCGCCACCATCGCGCCCGCGGCGGCGAGCGCGGCGACGGCCTGCAGCACCCGGGCCGCGGCGACGGGCGCGCCGAGCAGCATCGCCGCCACCTGCACGGTGGGCATGCGGTTCCACGGCAACACGCCCTCGGTCTCGAGCACGCGGACGGCGAACGCGCCGTTCTTCGCGAACGCGAGCCACGCGTCCTGCCCGAGCACCCCGTACGACGCGACGGCGAGCACGCCGGCCGTCGCGACCGCGGTCGCGAGCGCGCGCCAGCGCCGCCCGGCGGCGATCGCGAGGAACGCGGCCGCGGCGAGGTGCGGCTTGAAGGAGAGCACGCCGAGCAGCACGCCCGCGAGCGCCGGCCGCGCGTCGAGCTGCCAGAGCGCGCCCCCGAGGAGCGCCGTGGTGAACAGCCCGTTCTGCCCCTGGAGCACGTTCTGGAAGAAGCCGGGGAAGGCCAGCGCGAGGCCCGGCGTGACGGGGTCCGGCGCCGCCGCGCGCGCCCACGCGAGGTAGAGCGCCGTCCCCGCGGCGCACCAGATCGCGAACGACACGAGGTACGGCGCCCACGACAGCGGCAGGCACAAGAGCAGGAACGTGGGCGGGTAGTGGAAGGCGTAGGGCCCGATCGGCGCGCCGATCGCGGCCTGCTGCGCGGCCTGCATCGCGAACGCGTCCCACACCGACGCGGCCCTCCCCGCGAGCGCCGCCTCCGAGCCCGCCCAGAAGGTGACGAAGTCGACGCCCACGTTCTTGCCGGAGCGGTCGAGCATCCCCTCGCCCCCGAGGATCCACCACCCGCCGAGGAGCACGTAGAGCGCGGCGAACATCCGCGGGTAGTTCGTGAGACGCTCGCGGTCGATCACGCCCACGCTCCCTGGTGGAACGCGCGGCGGAGCGCGCGGATGCCGGTCAGGTCGGGCCCGAACGCCACGCGGTTCGTGAGCAACACGGCGACGCGCCGGCGCGACGGCGACATCCACACGGAGGTGCCGGTGAACCCGAGGTGCCCCACGGCGTCGGGCGGAGGCCGCGGGCCGGCGGACGAGGTGCCGTCGGGGTTCGGCGTGTCCCAGCCGAGCGCGTGGGTGCCGGGCCCCTTGCGGGTGAACGCCTCCCGGGCGCGCGGGTGGTCGAGGAAACGCGTCGCGACCGCCGCCACCTCCCGGGCCGTGCCGAAGAGGCCCGCGTGGGGCGCGACGCCCCCCATCGCCCGCGCGTTGCCGTCGTTCACGGGGCCGCCGGGGCCGTCGTCCGTGGGCTCGCTCCGGGGGTCGCCCCAGCGGAGCGGGCCCTCCCATAGCGCGTCGATCCGCGCGCCCAGCTCGGCCTCGATCACCGCGCCGAGCGCGAGGAAGCCGACGTCGCTGTAGGTGTGCACCGCGCCGGGCGGGTTCACGAGCGGCTCGGCGAGCGCCGCGGCGACGACGGCGTCGCGACCGTGCGCGCGCTCGTGGAACGGCCGCCACGCGGGCCAGCCCGAGGCGTGCTGGAGCAGCATCGCGATCGTGACGCCCCGGGGCAGGAGCGCGTGGCCGCGGTCGACGTCGAGCCGCAGCGCGAGCTCGGTCGTGCAGAGCACCTTCGTCAGCGACGCGAGGTCGTACACTCGCTCCGGCGCGCGCGCGAAGAGCTCGCGCCCGTCCTCCCACACCACGGCGGAGATCGCGGGCGCGACGCGTCCCTCGGCCTCGGCGAGGAGCTGCTCCATCCGGTCGAGCCTATCGCGCGAGCCTCACCCGAGGACGAGCTTCCCTCTCTCGATCCGCGCCTCGCCCCCCACCCGCCACGCCCAGTTCTCCTTCCCGTGCCCGATCGGCAGATCGGCGATCACCGGGACGCCGAACGGCGCGAGCTTCTCCTCGATCACGTCGAGCACGCTCCAGTCCGCGCCCTCCGGCGCGGCGGCCCCGAGGAAGGTGCCGAGCGCGAAGCCGGCGACGCCGTCGAGCGCGTCGCTCTGCACGAGCTGGGTGAGCATCCGGTCGACCTTGTACGCGGGCTCCGCGACGTCCTCGAGGACCACGATCGCGCCCTTCGCGCGCAGGCGCCAGGGCGTGCCACACGCCGACGCGAGCATGCAGAGGTTGCCGCCGACCAGCGGCCCCTCGGCCACGCCGTGGCGCAGCATCCGGCCCTGCATGGGCGACAGCGGCTCGCCGGCGAGCAGCGCGCGGAGGTGGGCCCGGCTCGCGTCGTCGCAGTGGTCGGCGAGGCTGTGCAACACCGGGCCGTGCACCCCGGGGAGGCCGCGGGCCTGCATCGGCACGAGCAGCGCCGTCGCGTCGGAGAACCCGATCAGCGGGACGCGCACGTCCTCGAGCGGGAGGGCGGGCAAAAGCCGCGTCAGCCCGAACCCGCCGCGGGCGACCCACGCGGCGTCCCAGTCGCCCGTCAGCGCGGCGACGAGGTCGCGCAGGCGCGTGGGGTCGTCGCCGGCGAGGTAGCGGAACGTCTTGCCGACGCCGGGGAGCGCGGTCGGGCGGTAGCCCCAGGCCTCCAGCAGCGCCATCCCCTGCGCGAGCCGGGCGGGGTCGAAGATGCCGGAAGGCGAGACCACCGCGATGCGCGCGCCGGGGTTCAGCATGAGGTCGCTATATTCCGGGGCGATGTGGCTGGTGTTGTCGTCCTGCTGGCGCCCGGACCCCTGGGAGCCGCCCCCGCCGCCCCCCGAGGCGCTCGAAGCGATGGGGGTCGCCGAGGAGGAGGCGGTCGCCGAGGCCCCCGACGTGGAGGAGCCCGCCGTCGAGGAGCCCGCCACCCCGGAGACGGTGTTGTGGCGGGGCGCCACGAAGTGGGGCCGGCTCTCGCTGGTGGACGACGGGGGGCGCACCGTCGGGCGCATCGAGGCCGCCGGCGTCGCCGTCGAGGTGCTGCGCGAGGAGCCGCAGCGGGTGAAGGTGCGCTGCGCGACGTGCTCGCCGCCCGTGGAGGGGTGGCTCCAGGCCGCGCTCGTCGTGAAGGAATGAAGCTCGCCTCCATCGAAGGGAACCGCCAGCGCCTCGACGGCGGCGCGATGTTCGGCAACGCGCCGCGCGCGATGTGGGCGAAGTGGGCGCCGCCGGACGACCAGAACCGCATCGACCTCGCCTGCCGCTGCCTCCTCGTCGAGGACGACGGCCGCCGCGTGTTGTGCGAGGCCGGCGTCGGCGCGTTCTTCCCGCCCGAGCTCAAGGCGCGCTTCGGCGTGACGCCGGACCGCCACGTCCTGCTCGAGGGGCTCGCCGCCCGCGGGCTCTCGGACGCGGACGTCGACGTGGTGGTGTTGTCGCACCTGCACTTCGACCACGCCGGGGGGCTCCTCCCCGCCTGGCCCGAGGAGGGGCTCCTCTTCCCCAACGCGCGCTACGTCGTGGGCCGGCGCGCCTGGGAGCGCGC
This sequence comes from Myxococcota bacterium, assembly GCA_049322475.1. GTDB lineage: Bacteria > Myxococcota_A > UBA796 > UBA796 > SXON01 > JBMOQZ01. The sequence continues at coordinate 3,798 of JBMOQZ010000293.1, forward strand.
GCTCGCCCCCCACGCCCGCGACCGCGCGAGCTTCCTCCCCGCGCTGAACGCGCGCCTCGCGGAGAGCGGGAGGCTCGTGCTCGTCGACGGCGACACCTGCGACGCCCTCCCCGGCTGGCGCTTCCACCTCTCGGACGGCCACACGCCCGGGCTCCTCCTCGCGGAGGTCCCCGCGCCCGGCGGCCCCGTCGTGTTCGCGTCCGACCTCGTCCCCGGCGTGCCCTGGGTGCACGTGCCGATCTCGATGGGCTACGACCGCCACCCGGAGCTCCTCCTCGACGAGAAGCGCGCGCTCTTCGAGGACCTCGTCGCGCGGGGCGGGCGGCTCTTCTTCACGCACGACCCGGCGGTCGCGATGGCGCGCCTCGCGTGGCGCGACGGCCGCTTCGGCGTCGAGGACGCGGTCTCGACGGTCGACCGTTAGACTCGCGCGGATGTTGCTCGCCGCCGCCGCGCTCGCCGCCCCGCCGGACTGGACCGGGTCGGTGGGGGTGGGCCTCGGCGGCAGCGTGCTCGTCGGGGGCAACGCGGAGGCGTTCGGCGCGGGGGTGGCCCAGCGCCTCGCCGGCGACGTCGCGATCTCCCGCGGGAGCGCGTTCTCGGTGGAGCTCGCGCACACGCGCCACGTCGTGCGCGACGCGTCCGCGTGGTTCCCCGGCGCGGACGTGTCGGCGGACGCGATGGAGGGCTTCCGCGACTACGTGTCGGTCGACGCGGGCGTCCGGGTGGGGGGCGTGCTCCCGCCCGACGCGCCGGTCGGGGCGGTGACCGCCGTCCCGTTCGCGCGGATCGGGCTCGCCGGCGTCTACACCACCACGTTGCTCGGCGTCGCGGGCTTCGACGGGCGCGTCGCGTTGCGCAGCGAGCGCCTGTCGCCGGCGGCCTCGCTCGGGGCCGGGTGCGAGGTGAGGCTCCTGCGGCGGATCGCCGTGGTGCCGCACCTCGTCGCCCAGGCGGTCGTCGAGGAGGACGTCGGCGAGGTGGACGGCGTGGGGGTCTGGGGCGTCGAGTGGCGTCTGCAGCCCGCCGTGGATGCTTCCTTCCACTTCTGAGGGTTGTACCGGGGATGGCTTCGGCGTTCGGTGATCTCTTCGCGTCCCTCGGCGAGCGCCTCGACGAGGACCTGCTGCCCGCGCTCTACGCGGCGGCGTCGGTGCCCACCGCCGACGTGCGCAGCTGGCTCCGCGAGAACGGCATCGCGCACGTAGACCCCGCCGCCGGCACCGTCGCGACCGCCGCCGAGCTCGACGAGGCCGCCCGCCGCGTCGTGAGCCAGACGCGCGATCGGGCCACCGTCCTCGGGGTCGCCAGCGGGCTCGTGGGCGCCGTCGCCGTGCCGCCCGAGGTGCTCGCCAGCGTCGTGCAGACCCTGCGGCTCGCCCAGCGCCTCGCCGTGCTCTACGGCTTCGATCCCGAGACCGACGCCGGCAAGGTCGTCCTGTGGCGGGCGATCGCCGCGGCGTACGAGGTCGAGCTGCCGCAGCAGGGGCCGGTCGGGCTCAAGGTCCGCGAGCTCCCGGACCTCGTGCGCGCCCAGCTCCCCGCGACGCAGCAGGCGACGGCGTGGCTGACGCGGCAGGTCGTGGTGCGCACCATCGCGAGCGTCGCGGGCCGCGTCACGCGCCTCATCCCCGGCCTCGGCGCGGGCCTCGCCGGCTACGGCGCCCGCAAGCGCATCGCGGAGCAGGGCGAGCGGATGATCGCGGTGCTCGCGAGGGCCAGCGAGGGCGTGCCGTTCGAGCTCGAGGGGGAGACGGACGCGGTCGAGGTGCCGTAGCTACCGCCCCACCCCGAAGCTCCTCCCGTCCGCGGCCTCCGCCGCCGCGAGCTTCCCCACCCGGGCAGCCGGCCTCGCCGCGGCGACCGGCGACACGGACGGCGACGGCGACGACGACCTGCTCGTCACCACGCGGGGAGAGCTGTCGCTCTACCTCGCGCCGTTCTGACGCCTACAGAGCCCGCGAGCGCAACGATCCGGGGCGACAGACGCGCCGAATGCAACAACCCGGGTCGGCGGCACGGACCTTCGCCGGTTTTCGGGGAGCGGAAACTCGTGTGGGGCTCGAATCGTTGCAGTCGGCCGGCCTGTCGGGCGTTCTCGTTGCACTCGGTGCGTCTGTCGTCCTCCGTCCTCGACGCGGTAGTACGATCGCCGGGATGCTCGTCCTCCTCGCCGCGTGCTCCGAAGACCCCCGTGAGCCGGGCGAGAAGGTCGAGGACGAGCCCTTCGACGACACCGGCGACACCCCGACACGGCCGGACGACCCGCCGCCCGACGACGACCCGCCGCCCGACACCCTCTCCGACACCGGCGCCTCCCCCGACGCCGACGGCGACGGCTGGACCGTCCACGCCGGCGACTGCGACGACGCCCACGCCGCGGTGCACCCGGAGGCGGAGGAGTCGTGCTTCGACACCGGCGCCGACCTCGACTGCAGCGGCGACCGCTTGCGCTGCGACAACACCCCCGCCGACGCCGCGTGGGCGACCGGCGACGAGCCCTTCGACGCCGTCGTGGTCGACGTGGGGGACGTCGACGGGGACGGGTTCGACGACGCGGTCGTCGAGGCGTTCGGGGGCGCGGAGGATCCGGTCTGGCTCGCGTTCGGCGCCGCCGATCCGACCGCGGGCGTGGGCCTGATCGAGGTGGCGGAGGGGGCCGGGGACGATCCCGGGTCCCAGCAGGCCACCGGCGTCGCGGACGTCGACGGGGACGGGCTCCTCGACCTGCTCCACGTCGGCGGCGGCCCGCACGTCGTCGCGGGGGCCACGCTGCTCTGGGCTACGCCGTCGCTCGACGACGCCCTCTGCACCCTGACGGTCGCGGGCGCCTGGGACCGCGCGGAGAGCGTGCTCGAGCCCGTCGGCGACCTCGACGGCGACGGGCTCGCCGACCTGGTGGGCGTCGCGCGGAGCGACGACGACCGGGCGCTCTACGTCTGGGCGGGCGAGACGCTGGCGGCCGGCGGCGAGGTCGACACCGATGCGGCCTACTCCTACTTCCGGGGCGCCCCGTCGGTGGACGGGCCCGTCGCTCCGGTCGGCGACGTCGACGGAGACGGCCTCGAAGACGTCTACCTGGCGGCCTCCACCCGCCGGTACCTCGTCTCGGGCGAGGACCTCGCGGCCACGGGAGGCGCGCCGGGGACGCTCGAGGACCACGTGGCCATCTGTGGGCTCACGGTCCCGCCGAGCCAGGTGGGTACCGCCGGGGACGTCGACGGGGACGGCCACGTCGACTACGCCGTCGCCTCGGATTTCGTCAACTCGTACTGGGATCCGCGCACGCTCGTCGTGTGCCATGGGTCGGGCGCGCGCTCCACCGTGACGGTCTCCACCTACTCGACGCTGGGGGGACTTCGGTTCCGCGGCCTCGGCGACGTCGACGGCGACGGTCGCGGCGACCTCGCGCTGCACGGCGCCTGGGACGAGGTCGCCAGCGGGCTCCTCCTCGCGACCGGCGCCGAGGTGCCCGCGGGGAGCTCGGTCACCCTCACGCTCTCGTCCACCCGCCACTGGCAGTCCGGCCTCGCCGCGGCGACCGCCGACCTCGACGGCGACGGCGACGACGACCTGCTCGTCACCCAGCGCGGAGAGCTGTCGCTCTACCTCGCGCCCCTCTGAGCTCGCCCGAACGCCGCGAAGGGGCGTACAATCGCCCGCATGATCGTCTACCTGACCGCCTGCGCCGAGCTCCGGGAGCTGACCGAGAAGATCGAGGACGTCGGCGACGACCTCGTCGACGAGGGCGACGAGGACTCGCCCCCCGACGAGACGTCTCCCGACGACGAGGGCACCGGCGACTCCACGACGCCCGACACCACCCCGGGAGACCCCACCGTGCCGGACCCCGGCGCGGACCCGTGGCCCGACGAAGCGGCCGGGACCTGGGAGGACGCCGGCGAGCTCAGGCTGCTCGACGTGGGCGACGTCGACGTCGACGCGCGTCACGACGTGCTCGCGCTCGTGGAGGACGGGTCCTCCTACGGCGCGGCGGTGGTCCTGTGGGGCGACGACCTCGCCGGAGGCGCGCGCTGGAGCCACACGCAGGTGGACGCGCCCGCCTTCGTCACCACCGCGTTCCTCGCCGACGTCGACGGCGAGGGGCACGACGATCTCGTCTTCGACACCACGGCGAGCACGATCGTGGTGGTGTCGGGCGAGCGGATCTTCGACGGGACCGCGGCCTCGACGGACCCGCTCCTGACCTTCGGCACCTTCGACTCGGTCGAGCCCCTCGCCGACCTGACGGGCGACGGCGGCCGTGAGCTCGTCGCGGTCGAGGCCGACCTCGCCTGGATCTTCGCGGACGTCGCCGCCACGACGGAGCTGGTGACGGCCGACGCGGCCCTCGTCGCGTTGCAGCTCGACACCGAGGACTTCGCCCCGCGAGACGTGGGCGACGCCGACGGCGACGGCATCGGCGACATCCTGTTCACGGCGGACGAGACGGTCGCGCTCGTGAGCGGGGCCGACGCGGTCGCGCTCGAGGGGCTCTCGGTGGGCATCGCCGACGCGGGCGACGCCCTCGGGACGCTCCCGATCGGGACCAACGGCCTCGCCCCCCGCCGCCTCGGCGACGTCGACGGAGACGGGCTCGCCGACCTCGCCGCCGAGTTCGACGCCGACGCCTCCCACCGCCACACCAGCGTCTGGTTCGGCTCGGGGGCGTCCGGCCCGCTCTTGCTCGCCCGGTCCGCGACCCCGCTCGGCGACCTCGACGGGGACGGGAAGGGCGACCTCGCGCTCGCCGACCGCTCCTTCGCGATCTACCTGCTCGCGGGCTCCGGGATCGCGGGCTCGTCCGTCGACGTGGCCGCCGAGGCCTGGGACAGCCGCCCGGGCCAGGCCCTGCGGTCCGGCGACCTCGACGGCGACGGCGCGCTCGATCTGGTCCTCGAGGAGGCGGCGCTGCTGTCGGCCTACATCACCCCCTGAGGCCCGCCACCACCGCCCACCCCCGCTCGATCTCCTCGCGGTCGAGCCCGCGCCCGATCAAGACCAGCACGCTCTCGTCGGGCGGGTCGAGGTCGCCCGGGCCCAGCTCGAGCCACTGGAACACGCCGTGCGCGACGACGGCGCGGGCGAGCCCCTCGCAGCGGAAGATCCCCTTTAGCCGCAGGAGCGACCACGTCCGGCGCGCGGCGACGAACTGCAGGAAGAGCTTGAGCCGGTGGAGGTCCACCGCGCCCGCGCGCAACACGAGGTGCATCGCGCCGTGGGCGGGGGGGACGAGCCAGCCGCGGGGCGAGTGGCCGCCGAGGTCCAAGAGCGGCGCGGGATCGACCTCGCAGCGCACGGCCCGGACGATCGGCGCGGGCGTGTCCGGCACGAAGCTCCCGCGGTCGCAGTGGTTGAGCACCACGCGGTCGGCGTAGGCGAGCTGCTCGGCGGCGACGGGGTCCTCGGCGAGCTGACGCGGGAGGTCCGCGGCGCTGGCGACCGCGATCACGCCGTCCACGCGGGTCTCGCCGGCGAGCACCGGGTCGAGGAGGAAGGTCTGGACGACCGGCCCGGGCGACGCGAGCCCGCTGCACTCGACGAGGACACGCTCGAACCGGAGCGGCCGCAGCCACGCGCGGCGGCGCTCCAGCAGGCGCCGCGCCGCCGCCGCGAGGTCGCCCCGCACGGTGCAGCAGACGCAGCCGTCGCGGAGCTCGACGATCTCCTCGGTCGTCCCCACCACGAGCCGCCCGTCGAGCGCGACGGCGCCGGCCTCGTTGACGATCACCGCGACGGGACCCGCCGCGGGGATCAGGCGGTTGAGCAGGGTCGTCTTGCCGGAGCCGAGGAAGCCCGAGATCACGGT
>JBMOQZ010000294.1:0-9557 GCA_049322475.1 Myxococcota bacterium
GTAGCGGGGGCCAAGGGGAGGCCCGGCTGCTCCGCGCGTCGTGACCCGGAGCGTTCGGGCGCGGTTGCGGAGGCGAGGGGCCGGGTGGTAGTGTGCGGGGGTGAAGGGTTCATGTTTCCTATCCGCCGCGCGGACCTCAGCGGGTTACCCCCGTGCGCCCGGGAGGAACTCATCCAGGCGACTCGCCAGCTGACTCGTCGTCGATGGCGCCCGTTGCTGCTCGCCTGCGCGGCTTGCGCGCTCCTCCCCCGCGCGGCGTTCGGATCGACCGACCACGGCGCGGAGGCCGGCACGCTCTTCGCGCTCACGGTCGTCCTGCTCGCGGCCAAGCTGGGCGCGGACCTGGCCCAACGCCTGAGACAGCCGGCCGTGCTGGGCGAGCTCCTCGCGGGCGTGCTCCTCGGGAACCTCGACCTCCTCGGCGTCCGCGCGTTCGACGTCGTCGCGACGGACCCGATGATCGCCGGGCTCGCGGCGCTCGGCGTCGTGGTGATGCTGTTCGAGGTGGGACTGGAGTCCACGGTGGGGCAGATGGCCCGCGTCGGTGGCTCAGGGGGGCTCGTCGCCGTCCTGGGCGTCGCGGCGCCGTTCCTGCTCGGGACAGGCGTGGGTCACTTCCTCCTCCCGGACCAGTCGTTCTACACCCACCTCTTCCTCGGAGCCGCGCTCACGGCGACGAGCGTGGGCATCACCGCGCGCGTCCTTCGAGACCTCGGCCAATCCCAGACCCCGGAAGCGCGCGTCATCCTCGGCGCCGCCGTGATCGACGACGTGCTGGGGCTCGTCATCCTCGCGGCCGTGAGCGGCATCATCGCCGCCGCCGACGCGGGCGCGGCGGCGGAGATCGGGCCCATCGCGTGGATCGTCGCGAAGGCCGTACTCTTCCTCGGGGTGTCGGTGGGGGCAGGCGTCCTGCTGGCGCCGGAGCTGTATCGGCGCGCCGCCGGTCTTCGCGGGGGCGGCGTGCTCCTGGGGATCAGCCTCGCGTTCTGCTTCCTGCTCGCCTGGCTCTCGGCGGCCGTCGGCCTCGCTCCCATCGTCGGTGGGTTCGCCGCAGGGCTCGTGCTCGAAGGGGCTCACTACAAGCCGTTCGTGGACCGGGGCGAGCAGCCCCTCGAGGAGCTGATCCACCCGGTCACCCAGTTCCTCGCCCCGGTGTTCTTCGTGCTCATGGGGTTCCGCGTGGACCTCGGCACCTTCGGGAACGCCAGCGTCCTGGGCTTGGCGGCTGCGCTGTGCGTCGCCGCGGTGGTCGGAAAGCAGCTCTGCATGTTCGGCGTGCTCGACCGGAGCATCCGGCGCCTCCCCGTCGGGCTCGGGATGGTCCCGCGCGGGGAGGTCGGCCTGATCTTCGCGAACATCGGGCTCGGGTTGTCGATCGGGGGCGAGCCCGTGGTGGACCAGTCCACGTTCACGGCGGTGGTGCTCATGGTGGTGGTGACGACGCTCGTGACCCCGCCGGCGCTCGCGTGGAGCCTCCGGCGCCCCCGTCAGCCGAGCCCGGGCGGGCCTGCGTCGACGGACGACCAGTAGTGCACGATCGTGCGGAGAGTCTCTGTGAAGGTCACGTAGTCCATCGGCTTGCGGACGAAGCTGTTGGCGCCGAGCCGGAAGGCCTCTCTTCGGTCGCCCTCCGCGGCGGAAGACGTGAGCATCACGACCCGGAGGGTGCATGTGCGGGCGTCCGCGCGGATGCGTCGAAGCACCTCGAGGCCGGAGACCTTGGGGAGCTTCAGGTCGAGCAGCACCAGCGTGACGTCGCCAGGCGCCCCGTCCGGCGGGTCGAGGCCGAGGCACACCAGCGCCTCCTGTCCGTCGCGGGCGATCTCCAGCCTTGGCGGCGGCTTGCACGACGAGAGCGCCCGCTCCGCGAGGAGCGCATCGTTGAGGTCGTCCTCCACGAGGAGGATGCGCAGGCCGCCGTCGCTCATCAGGCCCCCGGCGGCCCTTCGTCGACGAGGAGCCAGTAGAGTCCGACCCGTCGGATCGCCTCGGCGAATCTGCTCCACTCCATGGGCTTCCGGATGAAGCTGTTGCCGCCGAGCTCGAACGTGGCGAGGCGCTCCTCGTCGTCGAAGCTGGAGGTGAGGACGACCACCCGCAGCGCGTGGGTGCGCGGATCCTCCCGGATGCGTCGGAGCACCTCGAGTCCGTGGATCTTCGGCAGTTTCAGGTCGAGCAACACGAGGGCGACGTCGAGCGTCGGGACGGAAGGCTGACCGATCCCGAGTCGCAGGAGCGCGGCCTCCCCGTCGTGCACGCACTCCAGGGGGTTTGCGATCGCGAGGTCACGGAACGCGCGCTGCACGAGCGTGACCTCCGTTGGTTCGTCCTCCACCAGGAGGACGACGCCCGTGCCGGGTCTCACGGGACCTCCCCAACTTGCGCGCCATAGAGCGTGAAGTAGACGGTGGCCCCCTTGCCGACCTCGCCCTCGGCCCAGGCACGACCGCCGTGCCGCTCCACCACGCGGCGCACCGTCGCAAGGCCGATGCCAGTACCCGCGAACTCCTGGGCAGAGTGCAGTCGCTCGAAGGGGCGGAACAGGCGGTCGACATAGCGCATGTCGAAGCCGGCGCCGTCGTCGCGGACGAAGAAGGTCGGGTCGGAGGCGCCGAGGCATCCCACCTCGATCCGCGCGCGCGGTTTGTGGGAGGTGAACTTCCACGCGTTCTCCAGGAGGTTGCGCACCAGCACCTCCAAGAGGTGGGCATCCGCCTCGACGACCATCCCGTCGGCGACCAACGTGTCGACGGCACGCCCGGGGTTCGCTTCGCGGAGCTCGCGGTCGATGCGTCGCGCGAGCGCCGACACGTCCACCTGTGTGGGTCGCAGGGGCGTTCGTCCGAGGCGTGAGAGCTCCAGAAGGTCGTCGACGAGGCGCCCCATGCGCTGGCCCGCCTCGCGGATGCGAGTGAGGACGGCAAGCGCCTTGTCGTCGAGCCGGCCCGCCGCTTCCTCCTCGAGGATGGCGCCCAGGCCGTCGAGCGCGCGTAGCGGCGCGCGAAGGTCGTGCGCGACGGTGTAGCTGAATGTCTCCAGCTCGCGGGTGGCGGCGACCGCCTCGTCACGCGCGCGCCGGAGAGCCTCCTCGGACAGCTTTCGGGCCGTCGCGTCCCGCACGATCGCCAGCTGGCGGCGGTGTGGAGGCTCGGCGAGGCCGTAGGCGACGATGCTCGCCCAGTAGTGCCCACCGTCCCGGAGGGTCCACCGCTCGACCTCGGTGCGCACGGCCCTCCAGTCCACCCGCTGGGTCGTTCCCTCCTCGGCGACCGGCGGGAACAGCTCGTCCATCGAGCGTCCGGTGATCGAGCTGGCGTCCCGGCCCGTGATCCGGCTGGTCGCCGCGCTCCAGGTCTGGGCGGTACCCCGCGAGTCGAAGAGCACGATCGCGAAGTCGGTCAGCGTGTCCGCGACGAGGCCGAACCGGAGATCCGTGTCCTCCCGCGCAACTCTCTCGGCGGCGTACAGGTGGTCCAGACGGCTGTTCGCCGCGACCAGCTGCCCCGTGGTGTCGCGGATCCGAGCGACGGCGATCGCGCTGAAGATGAGGACCCCCGCCCTCGACAGCGAGTTCCAGATGTAGACGGGGAGTCCGTGGACTTGAGGCCAGGAGAGATCGACGATCGCCTCGCACGTGACGGCGAAGACCGCGGCCGCGACCGCGACGCGCGCGCCCGCGACCCAAGCCAGCAGAACGATGGGCATGAGGAAGAGGAGGGCGAAGCTCACGCTCGGCCCGGTCAGCCAGTCGAAGACCTCGAGCGCGACGATGGCCGCGAACGCCCCGACCAGGGCGCTCACCCGGCCGGAGTTCGGCGACCGCGCGGGTGGCATCGACGTCCGGGCCATGCCCCAACATAGGGACCGCCGGGCTCGCCGGGCGGATCCGGCGCGCCTACGAGAGATCGGTGTTCTCGCCGTGTGCCCTCGATCGCGTGGTCGTCGCCACGGACTTCTCCCCGGGCTCGCCACTGGCCCTGGGCCGGGCGGCCCTGCTCCCCCTGGCCCCGGGCGCGGAAGTAGTGCTGGTACACGCCGTGAGGCCCGGCCGTGAGTCGCTGGTCGAGGAGGAGGCGCGTGGGCGGATCGACGCCGAGGTGCCCCGAGTCGAGGCCGCGCTGGCCGGAGTTGGCGCAAGCGCAGTGACGGTCCGCGGCGTCGTGGTGCGCGGAGGCTCCGTCGGCGCGGTCGTCGAGGCGGCGAACGAGGTCGGGGCCGATCTCCTGATCGCGGGCAAGCGCGGCGCCGGCGGATGGCCGCGCACCTACCTGGGATCCACGGCCGAGCGGCTCGCCTGGACCGCGCAGCGCCCGGTGTTGCTGGTCGGGACAGACCCGCCGGGGCCCTACGCGCGGCCGCTGGTCGCGCTCGACACCGGCCCCGAGGCCGAGCGGATCCTCGAGTCCGCGCTCCGGGTGTGCCCCGCCCCCTCCGGGATGGAGCTCCTGCACGCCTGGGACGTCGAGTTCGCCGGATGGATCGGCGCGTCGGACCCTACCGGCGCCACGCTCGATCGCCTCCGGGGCGCCGTGCGGGCCGAGGGTGCCACGTTCCTGGACGACCTCCGCGACCGCCTCCGCGACGCTGGCGTGAGCGTCACCTGCCTGCTCAGGCGCGGGGACCCGCGTCCGACCGTGCTCACTGCATGCCGCGACCGGCGCAGCGATCTGGTCACCGTTGGCACGCACCGACGCGGGGGGGTGGTGGGCCAGGCGCTCGTCGGCAGCGTCGCGCTCGCCGTGATCCGGTCGGCGCCGTGCGACGTGCTCGCCGTGCCTGCGTGATGTCCGAAGGCTGGCCACGCGGCGCTCGCGGGACAACCTTGAAGGGGAGGTGAACATGGCGGAGACCACGATGGAGCGGCCGGTCGCGGCGCTCCGGCCGTCCCGGACGCTGACACGCGTGCTCCTCGCGTTCCTCGTCGGCGCGGCCACCGGCGCGCTGGGCGTGTGGATCGGTACGCGGGAGCCTTTCGCGGCCGTCCGCGCCGAGCGCGACGCCGCGGTCGCGGACGCGAGCGAGGCCCGCGCGGACCTGGTCGGGGCGCGGTCGCGCGAGGCGATGATGCGCGCCCGCCTCGCGGCCGACGAGGCGCTGCGGGAGCTCGATCGCCAGAACTTCGGGCTCGCCGCGGACCACCTCGCGTACGCGGCGATGGCGCTCGCCGTCGTCGAGCCGCGGTACATCGAGGGGATGGCGCCGGAGGCCCTCGACGCGCTCCGGACGGACCTCGAGGCCACCCGAACCGAGCTCGCGGCGGATCCGGCGGCGCATCGCGCCCGGGTCGAGGACCTCGCGGCTCGCCTTGCGGTGGCCGCGGGTCGCTGACGAACGGTGACCGTTCGACGCGGGCCCTGGCGTGTCTCCGCGTTCACCTTCCGTCGAGGGGGTGCAGATGCGGACCGTAGCCGTGGTTTTCCTGGTGGTCGCGTGCGCGGATCGGCGCACCGAGGTGGTGGCCCCTCCCGCGCCCGTCCCACCGATGCCCGCCGCGGAGGCTCCCGCGCCGGCTCCGATGCCTCTGGAGGCCGCGAACGTGGAGCGGTTCTCCGAGCAGGCGGCGCGCCTGCCCATGAGCGAGGCCGATCCCCGTCACGCGGCGGAAGCGGAGGCGCTCCGGACGCTCGCGTCGGCGCTCGACGACCTCGCCGTCGGCCATCCGGCGCTGGAGCGCAACGCCGGCGTCGTTCGCGACCGCGCGGAACGCATCCAGGCGTCTCCGGCCAATTCGCTCGAGCACGCGGACTGGACCCGCGAGGCGCTCCTCACCGCGGTGGACGCGCTCGACCTCGTGGCGCGGGACACCCAGGGAACCCCTGAGCTCGCCGAGCAGGCGCGCGTGGCCAGGACCGCTGTGGAGGCGATCGAGCCGGGTGTCGGCATGCTGCGCCAACGGGACGCGACCGACCGGGCGTTCGGCGAGGTCGCTCACGGGCTCGATCTGAGTGTGCGCCAGAAGCCCGGCCCGGTGCTGGGGACGCGTTGAGCGACTACCGGGTCGCCCTCGCACGGAGTGGGACCTTACCCACTGCATGGGATTGAGGTCCGCCAGCGCGAGCACGCCCGTGGACGAACGCCACCTCGGCGTTCATGGAGCCGTGGCCCCCGTGGCTGCAGGCGCCGCGTCCGCCAGGGCGGGATCCTCGAACACCCACACGCTTCGCGCGCCCGTCCGGACCGTCAGCCAGGCGCGCAGGCGCTCCCGCTCCTGCGCATCCAGCTCTCCTCCCCCTCCCAGACCGACGACGAGCGTATCTCCCTCGCCCCCGGCGGCCGACGCGACCACGACGGCGCTCACGTCGGGATGCTGGGCCACGATCTCCGCATCCAGGCCCGTGAACCTCCCCGCGGACGCGCGGGCGGCGACGAGGTCACCCTCAAGGCGGGCGATGGTCGCGTCGCGCGCCCGCAGCTCGGCGAGCGTCCGCTGGTACAGCTCGCCTGCGAGGTCCTCGCGGAGCGCCGCGATGTCGACCGTCGGCTGCTCCGCCTGGTCGATGCGGAGGGACGCGCCGTCGAGCCCGTGTGTGGGCAGCATCGCCTCGAACGACACGCGCTGTTCGGAGGAGACGGGTGCGCCCACGACGGTGACGCGTACCTCCCTCCGCGCCGCGTCCAACGCGCGACCCACCACGAGCGTGGGCGCGTCGGGCGGGAACGCGGCCGCGAGGAAGCCCACCGCCCGCGCCTCGAACACCTCTTTCGCCACCAGGCGCTGCGCGAGAAAAACGCTGGGGAGCGCGGTAGCTGCGACGAGGAGCGCGATCCACCGATGTGCGCGCCGGGACGCGGCCGCGTCCACGTGAGCCACCTCGGGGAGTCCCATCACCTTGACCATCACGAAGGTGGCGACCGCGATGAACACCGAGTTGATGAAGAACAGGTAGAAGGCGCCCGCGAAGTACGCCGGGTTGCCCGTGGCCAGGCCGTGGCCTGCGGTGCACAGCGGAGGCATGAGCGCGGTCGCGATCGCGACGCCCGGCACGACGTTCGACTTCTCGCGCCGCGTGCTCCCGACGATCCCCGCCAGCCCGCCGAACAGCGCGATGAGCACGTCCCATAGGGTGGGGCTCGTGCGGGCGAGCAGCTCCGAGTGCGCCTGGGCGAGCGGAGTGAGCGCGAAGTAGGCAGCCGAGGCGGCGATCGAGACGCCGGTCGCGACGAGGAGGTTCGCGGACGCCAGGCGCACGAGGCGGAAGTCCGCGACCGCGGCGCCGTACCCCACGCCCATGAGCGGGCCCATCAGCGGCGAGATCAGCATCGCCCCAATGATCACCGCTGTGGAGTTCACGTTGAGGCCGACCGAGGCGATGACGATGGCGAAGATCAGCAGCCATAGGTTGGTGCCGCGGAAGGGCACGCCCGCCCGAATCAACTGGTCGATGACCTCGGGGTCCGCCTGGTCCGCCGTGAGGTCGAAGCGCGCGAGGAGCGCGGCGCGGAGGTCTCGCGGCGGCGCTGGCTCGGCTTCGGGGCGATACTCCGGCTGGGGGGTCGGCATGGCCGCCTCCATCTACCGGGGGTGTGTGGGGGGCCACCGGGTCGGCGCCACCGGGACCGACGACAACGCGACCTTCTCCGAGGAGGACGGCTTCTGCGTGAACGAGCAGCAGGGCTGCGACTGAACGCTCACGCCTGGACGGCGTCTGCCCGCACCTCGTTGGCGAGCGCTTCGCCGCGCTCGAACGCCGAGACGTTCCGAAGCGTCACACGGGCGATGTTCGCGAGGGCCTCGACGGTGAGGAAGCCCTGGTGCGCGGTCACCAGCACGTTCGGGAAGGTGAGCAGGCGCGCGAGCACGTCGTCCTGCAGCACCCGGTTCGAGAGATCGCGGAAGAAGACTCCTTCCTCCTCCTCGTAGACGTCGAGCCCGGCCGCGCCGACGCGGCCCGACTTGAGCGCGGCGACCAGCGCCCGGGTGTCGATGAGCGCGCCGCGGCCGGTGTTGATCAGCATGACGCCCCGCCGCATCGCGGCGAGCGCCTCCGCGTCGATCAGGTGATGGGTGGCCGGGGTCAGCGGAACGTGCAGCGAGACGACGCTCGCCTCGCGGTACAGCTCGGGCAGGCCTACATACCGGGCACCGATCTCGGCGGCGAGGACGGCGTCGGGCCGGAGGTCGTGCGCCAGGACGCGGCAGCCGAAGCCGTGGAAGATGCGCGCGGCCGCGCTCCCTATGCGGCCCGTGCCGACGATCCCCACGGTCTTGCCGTGGAGGTCGAACCCGACCAGGCCCTCCAGCGAGAAATTCCAGTCCCGCACACGGGCGTTGGCGCGGTGGATCTTCCGGTTGAGCGCGAGCACGAGCGCGACAGCGTGCTCCGCCACGGCATGTGGCGAATACTCGGGCACGCGGACCACGGGCAGGCCGAGCCTCGCCGCAGCGGCGAGGTCCACGTGGTTGAACCCGGCCGAACGCAGAGCGACGAGGCGAACGCCGCCTTCGTGCAGGGCCAGGAGAGTGGGCTCGCCGAGCTGGTCGTTTACGAAAGCGCACACGGCGCCGGACCCGCGCGCGAGCGCAGCCGTCTCGGGCGTGAGGCGCGGCTCGAGGTAGCGGATCGTATGGCCGACGCCGACGTTCTCGGCGTCGAACGCCGCGCGGTCGTACAGATGCGAGTCGAACATCGTGATGTGCATGCGAGTCACCTCCGGGTGCGTCGACGGTGCGCCTCGACCGCACGCACGCGCGGCGCCGGCCCTCCGGTCAAGATCCTCGACCGGGGGTTCGACCCTGTTCTTTACGAGGCCGGGGCACCCCCCGCGTGGCGCCACGACGACTCCGCCTCGTCGACACGCCGCGCCGCGCGACTCACATCGGCGCGCTCGCGCTCCCACGTCTTCCGGGCTTCCTCGACACGGGCGGTGAACGGGTCGAGATCGTAGGGTGCGCCGTCCTCGGCCTCGGCCAGGAACCGCGCGCGAGCCAGCTCGAGCTCTGCCTCCTGCAGGGCCACGGCGGCGTCGGCGAGGCCGACGCGCTCCCGCGCGAGCCGCAGAGCCTCGCGCTTCCACGTGATGCGCGCCTCCGCCTGTGTGACGCCACGCCGGGCGGCCGCGAGGGCGCTCTCGGCCAGGCCGACTCGCGGTCGGTCGCGCAGGGACCGCGCCGCCCCCAGCTCCGCCTCCGCGGCGTCGACCGAGGCCCCCGCGGCGTCGAGCGCGGCTTCCGCCGCGCTGAGGTCCATTTCCGCGGCCTCCACCAGGCGCCGCGCGCCCGCCGCGTCGGTCCGGGCCGTCGCGACAGAGACGGCGAAGGGGCCGAGCGCATCCTCCCTCGCCTCGACGTCGTAGCGAGCAAGATCGGCGCGGTCGACACGAGGGTGACTGGCGGCGCAGGCGACGAGCAGCAGGCATGGGATTCGGTGCACGACGATCCTCTCCTCCAGACAACATACGAACCAGATGCCGAAACGGGTAAAGGGCGCCGCTCGCGAAGGAGCGCCTCACCCGCCTCGCGGACGGGAGCGTCGAGGTGGGGATGAAGCGCACGTGGTCGGACGGGACCCGGGCGCTGGTGTTCACGCCGGCGGAGCTCACGGAGCGGCTCTGCG
>JBMOQZ010000295.1:0-84601 GCA_049322475.1 Myxococcota bacterium
CGCCCACGAGCCAGTCCGCGCGCCCGTCGCCGTCGACGTCGCCCGCCGGGGAGACCGCCACGCCGAAGCCGTCCTCGCTCTCCTCGCCGAGGAGCTCGGTGACGCTCTCGTCCTCGGGGTCGTCGAGCACGACGTACAGGACGATGCCGCTGTTGAAGCCCTCGTGGAAGCCGAAGGGCGCGCCCACCAGCAGCTCGTGGAAGCCGTCCTCGTCGGCGTCGCCAAGGTAGGCGAGGCTGTGGCCGAGGCGATCGGGCGAGGACCCGCCGAAGCGGCGCAGGGCCGGGCTCCGGTCGAGCAGGCCGTCGAACCAGCCGAAGACCGCGCCCTCCTCGCCGAAGGACACGTCGTAGGTGGGCGCGCTCGCGACGACGTCGGCGACGCCGTCGCCGTGCACGTCCGGCATCAGCAGGACAACCTCGCCGGGGGCGTCCATCGAGCCGTCGCCGAAGGTGAGCACGTCCGGGAGGCCGAGCCCGTCTTCGTGGGGGTGGTACAGGTAGAGGCAGGCCTCGAGCTCGGACGCGCAGCCGGGGGCGCCCACGAGCAGGTCGACCCAGCCGTCGCCGTCGACGTCGATGCCGCCGGCGACCGCCGTGCCGAAGCGGGGGGCGCCGCCGCCGACGGGGCGCAGGCGCTCCGCCTCGTCCAGGGGGGCCTCGTATGGGCCGGGGCACTCGGGCGTGGCGGGATCGCAGTCGTCGTCGACGCCGTCGCAGCGCTCGCGCGCGTCGGGGTGCACGCCGTCGTCGCCGTCGTCGCAGTCGCCCTCGTCCTCGGAGAAGCCGTCGGCATCCCAGTCGTGGGCGGGGTTCCCCTCGATCGCGGGCGGCACGAAGGCCGGCAGGCAGCCGAGCAGGGGGAGCAACACGTCGGCAAGGTAGCGGATGTCAGGGGCGACGCAAGCGGAAGGCCTGGAAGCAGTCCTCGCCGGCGAGCGCGGGCGCGTTCACGAAGCGCGCCTCCTCGGGCCAGCCGAGCGTGGCGGCGACGTCGGCGCCCTCCTCCGGCTCGGGCGAGCACACCGCGTAGACGAGGACGCCGCCCGGCGCGACGCACCTCGCCGCGTTGGCGAGGATGACCCGCTGGCGGTCGGCGTTGCGGGCGACGTCCTCCGGCTTGCGACGCCAGCGGATGTCGGGGTGGCGGCGGAGCGTGCCGAGGCCGGTGCAGGGCGCGTCGACCAGGACGGCGGGGAACACGCGGGCGAGCGGTCCCTTCGTCCAGTCGTGCACTTCGGCCCACACGGGCAGGTCGAGGCGCTCGGCGCCCTCCTGCACTCGGGCGAGCCGGGCCTCGTCGACGTCGGTGGCGAACACGCGGGCGCCGCGGCTCGCGAGGCGGAAGCTCTTGCCGCCGGGCGCCGCGCAGGCGTCGAGCACCTCGACGGCCTCGCCGACGAGGTCCGCGACGGCGACGGCCGCGGGGTCCATCACCCACCACCGGCCCTCCTCGTAGCCGGGGAGCGCCTCGATCGCGCCGGCGCCCTCGGGCAGGCGGAAGACCCCCTCCCCCACGGGCGTCAGCGCGAGGCCGCGGTGCTGGAAGTCGCGGGCGACCCCGGCGGGGTCCTCCTTCGCGACGACGAACACCGGCGCGGGCTGGTTGTTCGCCGCCATCCACGCGTCGGCGGCCTCGCCGTAGCGGGCGCGCCAGCGGGCCACGATCCAGTCGGGGTGGCCGAGCGCCTCCTCGGGGGTGGGCGTGTACGGGGGCCGGCGGAGCACGGCGTTCACGAGCCCCGACGCGTGCGGGGCGCCGGCGGCGCGGCAGGCCTCGACCGCCTGATCGACGGCGGCGTGGGGCGGGGTGCGCGAGTGCGCGAGCTCGAAGAGCCCGACGCGGAGCGCGGCGAGCACGGGCGGATCGAGGGTCCAGGGGGCGCGGCGGGCGCCCTCCCGGATGGCGGCGTCGAGCGCCGAGCGGTTGCGGAGCACCCCGAGCGCGACGTGCCAGGCGAGCGCCCGGTCGCCCGGGTCCTGCGGAGCGAGCTTGGCGAGGGCGTCCTCGACGTGCTCGCCATCCTCGACGGCGATCAGCGCGCGGACGGCGGCGAGGCGGCCGGGGTTGAGGCGGCGGGGCGAGGAGGGCGGGTCGCGCCGGGGGCGGCGGGGGTACGGCATGGCGGGCCCGCGTATCTCGGGTCAGGGGCCGGACGCGCCGTAGATCTCCGCGCTCGCCGTGGCGGACGACCCCGAGGCCACGAGGTCGGCGCCGAGGAAGAGGCGCACGTCCCCGAGCCACGTGCCCGCGTACTCGGCGCGCGTGCCGCCCACCCAGACGTCCGGGAGGCCGTCGGCGTCCACGTCCGCGAGCGACGTGCCGACGAGCGCCTCGCCGGGCGCGCCCGGGATCACGACGTAGGCCCCGACGAGGTCCATCCAGAGCAGAGCCCACCCCCCCGTTCGCTCGCGCGCGACTCCCACCCGCACCCGCACGCGCACGGGCCCGGCGTACCCAGACGCGGACGTGGACCCGGACACGCCCGTGAACGAGTTCGATCACGAGTGACGCTCCCGCGACGATTCGTCGACGCCCATCCGATCCGAGCCCTCGCTCCTCCGGCACACGCCTTGCTCTCCCCTCCCCTCATGCGCCGCCTCCTCTACGCCACCACCGTCGTCCTGCTCGCCCACGTGGGCTTCGTCACCGTCGAGGGCTTCACCGCCGACCCCGCGCCCGCGGACGTCGCCGTCGTGCTGGGCACGACCGTGAACCCGGACGGGACGTTGTCGCGGCGGCTCGAGCCGCGGGTGGAGGCGGCGCGGGCGCTCTACGAGGCCGGGGTCGTGAAGCGCATCCTCGTGAGCGGCGCCGTCGGCGAGGAGGGCGTCGACGAGGCCGTCGCGATGCGTGACTGGCTCGTCGCCCGGGGGGTGCCCCGCCGGCACGTGCTCGTCGACAGCGAGGGCTTCGACACCTGGCACACCGCCGAGAACGCCCGCGCCCGGATGTCGCGCGAGGGGCTGGAGACCGCCGTGGCGGTGTCGAGCTGGTACCACCTCTCCCGCACGACGCGCGCGCTCGAGAAGGCCGGCGTCGAGGTCGTCGGGGCGCAGCGGGCCGCGCTCGTGTGGGCGCCGAAGGACGCATGGTCGGTCGTCCGCGAGGTCGCCGCGCTCTACGCGTACCGGGCGAAGGGGCGCGTGTAGGTCAGAGCGCGGCCATGCGGGGCACCGTCGAGGTGACACCCCAGTCGGCGCCGCCGGCGCGGGTCCCCACGCGGTGCTCGCCGGTGGCGTCGAGGCGGAGTCGTACGCTGGCGTTCGCGCCCTGGGTCACGTCGAAGATCGCGGCCCAGGTGAAGCCGGCGACCGGCGCCGACCCGGTGAAGGAGCCTCCGGTGCCCTCGCAATACGTGTCGCCGCCGTCGAACACCACGACCGCGCCCTCCAGCGTGCGGCCGTACAGCAACGGCCGGACCGCGCTGTTCTCCGCCTGGTCCGGGATCGCCCCCCAGGAGGCCTCCCAGCTCGTGGCGGAGCGCTCGATCTCGTCGGTGATCGTCTGCAGCACGCTCGCGTCGGTGCCGTTGCCCAGCTCGACCCCGTCGCCCGCCTCCACGACGCCCTGACGGTCGCAGCGCTGCACCTGGTCGCGGAGGGTGGACGCGTCAGGGTTGGAGCCCACCTGCACCCAGCCCACGTTGTCCGCGCCGGCGGGGCTCATCCGCAGCGTGAGGTCGCCGACGCCTTCGCGTCCGTGGCGATCGAGGACACACAGCGGGACCCCGATCGGCAGGAAACAGTCGACGGCGCCGGCGCCGGCGTCGGCCCGCACCATCAGCGAGCGGGCGCCCACGTCGACCCGTCGCCGCCCGACGCCGACGGGCGCGAAGAACAACCCCAGCCCCGTCGCCCGCGCCTGAACGTACACGGCGTTCGCGTCTCCGGTCAGCGGAGCGGGCGTGAACGTGCGGGCGTCCGCGTCCCAGAGACCGACGACGATGTCGCCGGCGGGGTCGTTCCACAGGTTGACGTCGAGGTCGACCGGGCGGCCGGCCGCCCGGTTCTCGCCGGCGACCCGTCGCGCCTCGACCCGGGCGAGCGCGACGCCGGACGACGTCCCGTCGAGCTTGCTCGCGCCGGCGTGCGCGGCCGCGTCCGCGGCGTTCTGGAGCTCCTGCTTCACCATTCGGGCGTACCCGACGTCGACGGCCAGCGCGGCGCTCGCGCACAACACCACCATCGAGAGGCACACCACGACTGCGGCGTTGCCGCGTCGCTCGTTGACCATTCCTTGACCACCCCGGCCCCGTTGTAGGCGCAGGCAGGCAGGCGGGAAGGGCTAGGGTCGGATGTCCTCGAGCTCGGCGTCGACGATCCGCGCGAAGACCTCGATCGGCTGGTTCCCCTTCACCTTGTAGCCGTTCACGAAGAAGGTCGGCGTGCTCGTGATCTTGTACTTCTCGGCGAGCGCCACGTCGGCGGCGACGGCCTTGTCCGCGTCGATGGACGCGCGGTCGGCCTCCCACCGCTCGAGGTCGAGGCCCACGTTCTGGGCGACCCCCCGGATCTTCGCGTCGTCGAGGCCCTCGGACGCGAAGAGCGCGTCGTGGAAGGGCCAGAACTTCCCCTGCTGCTGCGCGGCGAAGGCCCCGAGCGCGGCCGGCTTCGCCGCCTCGTGCATGGCGAGCGGGAGGTGCACGAAGACCCACCGGAGCTTGCCGGCGTACCGCTCGTCCAGCGCCGTCAGCGTGGTCTGCGACTTCTTGCAGTACGGGCACTGGAAGTCGGAGATCTCGACGAGCGTGACGGGCGCGTCGGCGGGCCCCTTCGACGGGCGCGCGGCGCCGGGATCGAGCGGCACCCAGGGCGACGTGAATTCGACCTGCGCGCGGATCTCGTCCGGGGCCTTGCCGGCCTTCGCGAGCCGTACGGTCCGCGCGGCGAGCTTCGGCACGTTCCGGCAGAGCGTGCGGTCGAGGAGCTTGGCGTCGTCGAGCAGGCAGCGGCCGAGGCTGCGGCCCGTGTCCATGCAGGGCTGGCACGCGCCCGGCACGTTGTTGAGGATGTAGAGCGCCTTCTCCTGCGCGCCCGCGTCGAGCCCGGCGAGCCCGGGGATCACCGAGAGCTCCGAGGCCGTCAGCGTGGTGGGCTTGAACTCGGCCTTCTCCTTCTTCTCGGCGGGGGCGGCCGGCGCGGCGGCCTCGACGGCGCGGACCTCGGCGACGGGCGCGGGGCGGTCGAGCTGCGCCTGCTGGTACCCGAACCGGTAGCCCCCGAAGGCGCCGGCGGCCGCGAACACCGTGGCGACCGCGAGGTAGGCGAGGCCTTCCTTCATCCCGCCCACCCATCCTTCGAGCGCGAGCCGGCCAGCGCGACCTCCTGCTGGAGCCGCCGCACCTCGCGCGAGAGCGAGGCGCTCCGCCACGCCCCCCACGACGCGGCCACGACGAACCCCACCGCGAAGCTCGACCCCATCAGCAGGGGCACGCTCGCCGGCTCGCGGAGGCGCCACGCGACGACGCCGAGGTTCAGCTGCAGCGGGCTCACGTGGCTCGCGTTCTGCAGGGTGAACGCGACGACGACCAACGCGATGAGCAGCATCGTCACGATCAGGGTCCAGCGCGCCATCGATCCTCCAAAAGCGAGACGGCCCGACGCGAGGCCGGGCCGTCATCCTATCGCGAAGGCGCTACTCCCCCCGCTCCCGCATACGCCGGGAGAGGTCGCCCATGATGTCGCCGAGGCGCGCGGAGGCGTCGCCCTGCTTGCGGAGGATCTCCTTGACGTCGCCGCCCTTCGCGCGGTCGGAGGCGCTGCGCTCCGAGAGGCTGACCTTGCGGTCGTGGGCGTCGATGTTGATGATCTCCGCGGCGATCTCCTGGTTGTCGGCGTAGCTCGTCTGCCAGTCCGCGCCGCCGTTGACGAGCTCGGAGTGGTGGACGAGGCCCTCGACGCCGTCCTCGAGCTCGACGAAGACGCCGAAGTCGGCCTTGTGGACCACCTTGCCGTTGATGACCTGGCCCAGGTAGTAGCGGCTGGGCACGGACAACCAGGGGTCGTCCGAGAGCTGCTTGATGCCGAGGCTGAAGCGCTCGTTGTCGACGTCGATGTTGAGCACGCGGGCCTCGACCTCGTCGCCCTTGTTGAAGCGCTCGGAGGGGTGGCGGACGCGCTGGCCCCAGCTCATGTCGCTGATGTGCACGAGGCCGTCGATGCCCTCCTCGATGCCGATGAAGATGCCGAAGTCGGTGATGTTGCGGACCTTGCCGCGGACGATCGTGCCGACCGGGTACTTCTCGGCGATGAGCTCCCAGGGGTTCTGCTCGAGCTGGCGCATGCCGAGGCTGATGCGCTTGTTGTCGAGGTCGATCCCGAGGACCTTCGCCTCGACGATGTCGCCCTGGTTCACGAGCTTGGACGGGTTCTTGATGCGCTTGTTCCACGTCATCTCGGAGATGTGGACCAGGCCCTCGATGCCGTCCTCGAGCTCCACGAACGCGCCGTAGTCGACGATGCTGACGACCTTGCCGCGGACGATGGCGCCCACCGGGTACTTGTACTCGGCGTCCTCCCAGGGGTCGGGGCGGATCTGCTTGTAGCCGAGGGACACGCGCTGGCTGTCCTCGTCGAACTTGAGGATCTTGACCTCGATCTGCGCGCCGACCTCGAACATCTCGCTCGGGTGGTTGATGCGCCCGTAGGACATGTCCGTGATGTGGAGGAGGCCGTCGATGCCGCCGAGGTCCACGAACGCGCCGTAGTCGGTGATGTTCTTGATGGTGCCCATCATGATGGCGCCGACGCGGAGCGACTTCAGCGTCTCGTTCTTCTTCTCCTCGCGCTCGCGCTCGAGCAGCACGCGGCGGGAGAGCACGATGTTGCCGCGCTTCTTGTTGAACTTGATGATCTTGAAGTCGTGCGTCTCGCCGATGAGCTTGTCGAGGTTCTTCACCGGGCGGAGGTCGACCTGCGAGCCGGGGAGGAAGGCCTTCACGCCGATGTCGACGGCGAGGCCGCCCTTCACGCGGGACACGATCTGGCCGCGGACGGTCTCGTCCTTCTCGACGGCCTTGGAGATCTCGTCCCAGGCCTTCATCAGGTCGGCCTTCTCCTTCGAGAGCTCGAGGAGGCCGTCCTCCTCGCCCATCTGGTCGAGGTAGACGTCGACGGTGTCGCCCACGGAGATGGTGAGCTCGCCGGTCTCGCTGACGAACTCGGAGCGCCGGATCACGCCTTCGGCCTTGAAGCCGATGTCGACCGTGACGTACTCGTCGCCGATCTCGATGACCGTGCCCTTGACGACGCTCTGCTCCCTCACGGAGCGGTTGCCGAGGTAGTCGTCGAAGAAGTTCTTGAAGTCGTCGCGATCGAGCTGATCGAGGGGGGCGTCGAGGTCGATGTGGTTGCTCATACGAGTTGGTGATTCCTTCCGGCGCGGCCGGCGGACGTTCGAGGAGACGAAAGAGGAGGGTAAACGCGGCGTGGCATTCCACTACGGATTGCCGGCCCGGCAGGCGCGCATCCTCGGCTTGCGCGGCGGCCGCCCGTCGGGGCTCCGACGGAGTCGCCCGGCTATCGGGGAGGCCGCTCGATGTCAAGATGGCTGGGCCCGAGTCGCGCGCCCGGCCGGGACTACCTTCTCACCGGATGGACTCGCGGCACACCCTGCTCGTGGTCGGCAACCCCGACGACATCGGGCCGATCGTGGAGGGGCTGCGCGAGGCGGCCCCCCAGCGCGTGATCGAGGAGGCCAGCACGCTGGAAGCCGTCGCGGCGACGGTGGAGGGGTGGCGGACGAGGCTCGAGTCGGGCGACGTGCGGGGCCCCGACCTCGTGCTGCTCGACGTGGTCGATCCCCGGGTCGACGTGCCGCGGCTCGTCCGGCTCATCCGCGCCACGATCGACCACAAGGTGGCCATCGTGGTGCTCGTGCCCGAGCCCGACGAGTCGTTCGTGCGCGATTGCCTGCTGCTGACCGCGAACGCCGTCGCGCGCCGGCCGGCCGAACCCGCACGGCTGCGGGAGGTGGCGGCGGCGATCGGCCGGTACTGGCTCACGCTCAACGCGCCGGCCCCGGCGAAGCCGACGCTGCAGAGCCACCGCCGCGGGACGTAGGGCCGTCAGCGCAGCGCCGCCGCGACGTCCCGCGTGAACGCCGCCGCCCCCGCCTCGCCGAGGTGGTCGAAGTCGGAGAAGCGGGCGTCCTCCTCGCCCGCGAAGTGGTCGGTGGCGTCGAGCACGCGGACGGACGGGCGGCTCGCGGCGACGCGCTCCATCGCGGCGCGGACGGCGGCGCGGTAGTCGGCGGGGAGCGTGTCGCGCATCGCCTCGCGGAGCGGCGGGATGACGAGCAGGGTGCGCTCGGCCCGCGCGGCATCGACGACGCGCGCCAGCGTGGCGACGCAGGCCTCGTTGACCGCGGGCACGAAGGTGTCGACCGGAGCGCCGAGCAGGAACTGGCGACGGCGCCAGACGCGCTCCATCGTGAGGTCCGGCGGCACCTCGCCCGCCCAGCGCCCGGGCGGCGAGAACCCCTCGAGCGCGTGGGGCAGGTCGGCCACGAGCCGCGCGGCGTGCGCCGGGCGCTTCAGGTGCTCCACGACGTCGTGGCGGCGACCCGAGGTCATGAGCCACCGGTGCGGGAGCCAGCCCATCGCGACGGCGGGGGCGAGCTCCGCGTCGTCCCCCAGCATCTCGCGCGCCGCCGGCGCCCAGTGGGCGCGCATCGTCACGCCCTCGAGCTCGGGACGGCCGCAGCCCTTCGCGTCGAACATGAGCGGCGACGCCTCCAGCACGAGCCAGCGCAGGCCCGGGCGGGCGTCGGTCGAGGCGAGCAGCCGCGGGTAGGTCGCCGGGATGGAGGCCTGCTCGACGGCGTGGCGAGCCACCCGTTGCCAGGCCCCGCCGGTCTCGGCGGCGAGCGCGTGGACGTCGAGGTCCATCCCCATGCGCGACGACCCGAGGACGACGCCCTCGACGGGCTCGCCCGTGGGCAGGTCCCCGAGCCAGAAGGCCTCGGCGTCCTCGCACCGGGGCTCGTGCGCGGAGAACGCGACCCACACGCAGACCGGCGCGAGCACCAGCGCGACCGCGAGCCCGGCGAGCCACGCCCGCAACGGCGACGCGGGGGCCGGCTCGGGCGCCGGGGCGGACTCAGAAGTTGAAGTAGATGAAGGGAGCATCGGCCTGCTTCATGGCGACGAGGGCGACGTAGACGGCGCCGACGGCGAGCCCCTGCGCGAGCGCGCGGCGGGGCCAGGGGACCTCCCACGCGGGGCGGAGGTACGCGACGAGGTGGATCCCGACGGCCAAGCCGAACAGCGCGACCTGCAGCGGCGTGACGGCGAGCGCGGCGGTCCCGACGGCGCCGGAGACCATGCGCCCGAGGTAGGCGAGGCTCCCCTCCACCGTCGTGGCGCGGAAGAAGATCCACGCGAGGAACACCGTGCCCTGGGTGAGCACCCAACCGAGGAGGTCTCCCGCGCGGGACTCCCAGAACGCGACGTGGGAGGAAGGACGCCACTCCTTGTAGAGGTAGGCGATCGCCTGCCCGACCCCGTGGATGCCGCCCCACACCACGAACGTCCAGTTGGCGCCGTGCCAGAACCCGCCGATGAGCATGGTCGCCGCGAGCGCGAACATCGTGCGCCCGAGGCCGTGGCGGCTGCCTCCCAGCGGGATGTAGAGGTAGTCGCGCAGGAAGCGGGACAGCGAGATGTGCCAGCGCCGCCAGAACTCCTGCAGCGAGCGCGCGACGTACGGGGTGTCGAAGTTGTCCGGGAAGTGGATCCCGAACATCCGGGCGAGCCCGACGGCCATCTGCGAGTAGCCCGAGAAGTCGAAGTAGATCTGCAGGCCGTAGGCGCCGAGGCCGACGACGAGGTCGAGCGAGCCGTAGGCGCCGGGGGCGCCGAAGGTCGCGTCGGCGAGCAGGGCGAATTGGTCGGCGAACACGACCTTGCGGCCGAAACCGATCACGAAGTCCCTCGCGCCCTTCATGATCTCGTCGGCCTGCAGCGGCTCCTTCAGGCGCTCGAGCTGAGGGAGGATCTCCGCGGCGCGCACGATGGGCCCGCTGACGAGGTGCGGGAAGAACATGATGAACGTGGCGAGCTCGCGGAGCGATCGCGTCGGCTTGAGCAGCCCCCGGTAGATGTCGACCGTGTAGCTGATCGCCTGGAACACGTAGAAGCTGATGCCGAGCGGCAGGATCAGGTGTGGCACGGGCACCTTCCAGCCGGTGCCCAGAAGCGTGAGCCCGTCGTTGAGCACGCCGGCGCCGAAGCCGAGGTACTTGAAGAACCCCAGCATGCCGAGGTTCATGCAGACGGACAAGGTGACGTAGCGCTTCCGGAGCCGGGGGTCGTCGGTGTCCCCCATCTTCAGCGCGAGCACGTAGTCGACGAGGATGTTCGCGAAGAGCAGCCCGAGGAACTTCCAGCTCCAGCTCGCGTAGAACCAGACGCAGAAGCCGAGCAGGATCCACCGCCGCCACTCGGTGTGCCGGACGACCGCCAGCGTCCCCAGCACGAGCAGCAGGAAGAGGAAGAACTCGTCGGAGATGAACAGCACGGCCGCGGGATCCTACCCCTCCCGCGCGCTACGGGCCCGCGTCCACCGGCGTGTCGCCGGGGAGGAGCGCCCCGAAGCGGTCCACCTCGGGCATCAGGATCTCCCACAACGCGACGGCGCGCGCGTGCTCCGGATCGTAGAGATCGACGGCCTCGGCGGGGTCGGCGTCGAGGTCGTGCAGCGTCTTGGCGCCGGTGTACCAGTCGTAGGTGAGCTTCCAGCCGTCGGCGACCACGGCCTGCCGGGGCCCCTCGAGCCCCACCTCCGAGAAGAGCAGCGCGCGGTCGGAGGGGGCGGTCCCGACGACGTGGCCGGAGGCGTCGGCGTCGACGGGGAGCCCGAGCCGGTCGAGCAGCGTGGGCGGCAGATCCGTGAGCGTGGTCGGCTCGGTCCAGCTGCCGGCGGCGACGCCCTTCTGCCAGAAGAACGTGACGGCGTCGTTCTCCTCGGCGTGGAAGCCGTACGCGTGCGTGAGATCGCCGTGCTCGAAGAGCTGCTCGCCGTGGTCGGAGAAGAACACCACGAGCGTGTCGTCGAGGAGCCCGGCGTCGTCCCACTCGGCGAACGAGGCGGCGAGCGCGTCGTCGAGCCAGGCGACCTCGCCGGCGTAGCGCGCGTAGAGGTGGGCCTGCACCAACGCGCGCTCCTCCTCGGTGAGGCGGGGCCAGGCGGCGGCGACGTCGTCGTACTGCTCCTTGTCGTCGAGGTCCCACGCGATCGGATCGAGGCCCTCGAGCGCGCCGAGGTACTCCTCGGGCGGCGAGAACGGGTGGTGCGGCTCGATCACGTGGGCGTGGGCGTACCACCGCGTGCCCTCGTCGAGCGCCTCCACCTCCGCGCGGGCGAGCGCGAGGAGCGAGCCGGCGTCGCGTACGTCGGGCCGGTGGACCACGTCGAAGCCGATCGCGCCGTTCCGCTCGTCGGTGAGCCAGGCGTTCGCGGTGACGTTGATGGTCGTGAAGCCGGCCTCGCGGAGCTTCTGCGGGAGGGTGTCGCCGTCCGGGGCGGAGACCGCGTCGGGGTCGCGGATGTCGGGGACGTAGCCGGCGTCGAGCCCGGAGACCTCGCGCCAGACGCAGAGCATCGCCGGGAACGTCCAGTTCGAGCACGAGCGCTGGGCGTCGAGCGCGAAGCTCTCGTCGAGCAAGCCGTCGAGGAACGGGGCGTCGCCCGCGCCGCCGTAGCGCGAGAGCGCGTCGCGCCGGAGCGTGTCGAGCCCGATCGTCAGGAGGTTCTTCGGCGTCCCGGGCGATCCCTCGTCGGCGACGGCCGGACGCTCGGGGGCCGCGCAGGCGAGGAGGAGCAGCATCCCGCCATCGTTACCTGGCCCTCCGGGCATCGGCAAGACGGAGGACGGCGCTCACCACCTCGGGCACGGAGAGGCCGGTCGTGTCGATGGCCACGGCGTCGTCGGCCTTGCGCAACGGCGCGGTGGCCCGGCCCGCGTCCTGCGCGTCGCGCGCGGCGAGCTCGCGCAGCACGACGTCGTAGGCGGTCCCGGGCGACTCGAGGTGCCGGCGGCGCGCGCGCTCCTCGAGCGAGGCGTCGAGGAACACCTTCAGCTCCGCGCCGGGGAGCACGACGGTGCCGATGTCGCGGCCGTCCATCACCACGCCGCCGCCGGCGCCGAGGTCGCGCTGGGTCTGGAGCAGGGCCGCCCGCACGCCGGGGTGTACGGCGACCGCGGAGGCGGCGTTGCCGACGGGCTCGGTGCGGATCGCCTTCGACACGTCCTCGCCGTCGACGATCACGCGGAGCGAGCCCTTGTGCCAGTCGAACGCGAAGTGCAGGGCGAGGGCGATCGCCTCGGTGGCGACGGGGTCGCGCGGGTCGACGCCGCGCCTTAGCGCGGTGAGCCCGACCGCCCGGTACATGGCGCCGGTGTCGACGTAGGCGTAGCCGAGCTGCTCGGCGACCGCGCGGGCGACGGTCCCCTTCCCCGAGGAGGCGGGCCCGTCGATGGCGATCGTGATCTCACGCATGGCGGCCCAGCTCGTCGGCGAAGGTGGGGTAGCTCGTGGCGACGTTCTCGGTGTCCCGGACGAGGACCCCGCAGCGCAGGCCGGCGATGGCGAACGCCATGGCGACGCGGTGATCGCCGCGGGCGTCGACCTCGCCCGCGCGGGGCGCGCCGCCGCCGATCCGCATGCCGTCGGGGAGCTCGTCGGCCTCCACCCCGAGGGCGCGCAGCCCGGCGACGGTGGCGGCGACGCGGTCGGACTCCTTCACCCGCAGCTCCGCGGCGTCGCGGATGACGGTCTCGCCTTCGGCGAACGCCGCGGCGACGGCGAGGACGGGGAGCTCGTCGACCAGCCGCGGGATCTCCGCGCCGGCGATCGTCGTGCCGCGCAAAGGCGCGTGGCGCACCCGGACGGTCCCGATCGGCTCGGCGGCGTCGCGCCGCTCGACCGAGAGGTCGGCGCCCATGCGCGAGAGGGCGTCGAGCACGCCCGTGCGCGTGGGGTTGAGGCCGACGTCCTCGATCACGAGGTCGGACCCCGGGACGATGCAGGCGGCGACGAGCCAGAAGGCGGCCGAGCTGACGTCGCCGGGGACGTCGACGTCCACCGCGTGGAGCCGGCCGGCGCGGACGGAGAGGGTGTCGCCGGCGCGCGCGATCGGCGCGCCCATCGCGGCGAGGAGGCGCTCGGTGTGGTCGCGCGTGGGCACCGGCTCGGTGTAGCGGGTCTCGCCCGCGGCGCACAGCCCGGCGAGCAGCACGGCGGACTTCACCTGCGCGCTGGCCACCTCGGCGACCCAGTCGACGCCGACGAGCTCGGCGCGGGTGACGGTGAGCGGGAGGCGGTCGCCGAGGACGGCGCCCATCGCCCGCAGAGGCCGCGCCACCCGGCCCATCGGGCGGCCCCGGAGCGAGGCGTCGCCGTCGAGCGTGGCCGAGGCGCGGCCGGCGAGCGCGCCGGCGAGCAGCCGCGCGGTGGTGCCGGAGTTGCCGCAGTCGAGCGTGCC
Organism: Myxococcota bacterium; assembly: GCA_049322475.1. Classification (GTDB taxonomy): domain Bacteria; phylum Myxococcota_A; class UBA796; order UBA796; family SXON01; genus JBMOQZ01. The sequence continues at coordinate 13,488 of JBMOQZ010000295.1, forward strand.
CGCGTCGCGCCAGTGCGCGCCGGTGACGTGGGAGGTCGAGGCGTCGCAGCCCAGCGCGCGCACGGCGGCGAGCGTGCGCAGGACGTCTTCGCTCCGCAGGAGCCCGCGGATGCGCGTGGTGCCCTCGGCCAACGCGCCGAAGAGCAGGGCGCGGTGGGAGATCGACTTGTCGCCCGGGACGCGCATCCGACCGCGCAGCGGGCCGGTCGCGGGGCGGACGGACAGCGTCGCGGACATGGCGGGCCGGAGTAACTGGAAACGGGCTACGGGCTACCGGCCATGGCAACCTCCGACGCCCTGTGGTCCCAGTTCCGGCGGCTCTTGCTCGGCACCGTCGTCGAGGGTCTGCTCGCGCACCACGTGCCGGTCGACTTCGCCACGCTCGCCATCCGCTTCGACGACGACAGCGCCTTCCGCGTGCCGCGCATCGACAACTACATGCGCTTCCGCGGCGCGCTGACCGCCCGCCTCGCCGCGCCCTTCGCCGGCGCCGACGCGCTCGCCGCCACGCTCCGCGCCGCCTGGCCGGAGCTGCTCGCCGTCCTCGACCTGCCCATGGGCGACCGGCTCGCCGCCGAGCGCAGCGAGCTGAACGTGCGGATCGCCGGCGACCTGCTGGAGGTCGCCTTCGACCTCGAGGCGGACTGAATGCTCCCCGTGCTCGCCGAAGGCGACGACTGGATCGCCGTCGCCAAGCCCCCGTGGATCGTCGTGCACCGCGCGAAGTTCGGCCCGCGCCTGCCCGCCGCGCTGCAGATCGTCCGCAACCAGATCGGCCGCTCCGTGTGGCCGATCCACCGCCTCGACCGCCAGGTGTCCGGGTGCCTGCTCTTCGGCAAGACGTCCGAGGCGGCCGGGCGCATCCACGCGGAGCTCGGCGAGGGCCGCAAGCGCTACGTCGCGCTGGTGCGAGGCGCGTGGCGGCTCGACGAGGAGGAGGTCGTCGTCGAGACCCCGATGAAGGACGACAACGGCATCCTCAAGGACGCGCGATCGATCGTGCGCGTGATCGCCACGAGCGACGAGCCGCGGTGCTCGCTGCTCCTCGTGGAGCCCCGGACGGGCCGGTACCACCAGGTGCGCCGCCACGTCCGCGATCTGCACCACCCGGTGCTCGGCGACGCCAAACACGGCGACGGCAAGGAGAACCGGGCGTGGAAGGCGCGCGGGGTCCAGCGCATCGCGCTGCACTGCCTCTCCGTCGAGGCGGGCCCCATCGCGGTCACCTGCCCGCTCTTCGAGGACCTCGCCGTCGTGCTCCGCGCGATGCCGTGGTGGGAGGAGGCCGTCGCGAAGCTGCCGGCGCTCGGCCTACCCCCGATCCTCGATCGCGCCCAGCCGCCGAAACCGCTCGTACCGGTCGGCACGTAGGGCCCCGGGGTCCATCCCGTCGAGCTCGGCGAGGTGGCGCTCCACGGCGTCGCCGAGGTTGCGGACGGCGCCGTCGGGGTCCCGGTGGGCGCCGCCGGCGGGCTCGGGCACGACCTCGTCGCACACGGAGAGCTCGTGGCAGTCGTGCGCGGTGATCTTCAGCGCCTCCGCCGCGCGCGGGCCCTCGGCGCGGTCGTGCCAGAGGATGGCCGCGCAGCCCTCGGGCGAGATGACGCTGTAGGTGGCGTGCTCGAGCATGAGCACGCGGTTGCCGACCCCGAGCGCGAGCGCGCCTCCGGACCCGCCCTCGCCGATGATGCAGGCGACGACGGGCACGCCGAAGGTGCTCATCTCCATGATGTTGCGGGCGATGGCCTCGGCCTGGCCGCGCGCCTCGGCGTCGATGCCCGGGTAGGCGCCCGGCGTGTCGATGAGCGTGATCACCGCGAGCTTGAAGCGGTCGGCGAGCGCCATCAGCCGCAGCGCCTTCCGGTAGCCGTCGGGGAGCGCCATGCCGAAGTTGCGCGCCATGTTCTCCTTCGTGTTGCGGCCCTTCTGGTGGCCGATCAACACGACGCGGCGCCCGCGGAAGCGCCCGATGCCGCCGACGATCGCCTGGTCGTCGTGGCCGGCGCGATCGCCGTGGAGCTCGGTCCAGTCCGTGAGCCAGCCCTTCACGTAGTCGAGCGTGTAGGGCCGGGCGGGGTGCCGCGAGAGCAGCGCCCGCTGCCAGGGCGTGAGCGACGCGAAGATCTGGACCTGCAGCCGCTCGGCCTGCCGCTCCAGCTCGCGGATGGACGCGGACAGATCGGTGCCCTTCTCCGCCTGGACGCCGCGGAGGCCGTCGATCCGCTTCCAGAGCTCGACGAGGGGGCGCTCGAAGTCGAGGACGAGCTCCACCGGCTACTCGTGGAGCTGTTCGGAGAGGTAGTTCTGGAGGCCGACCTGCCCGATGGCCTCGAGCTGCGTCTCCAGCCAGTCGACGTGGTCGTACTCGGACACGAGGATCTTCTCGAGCAGCGCGCGGGTGGCGTTGTCGTTGAACGAGTTGGCGACCGCGATGCCCTTGTTGAGCCGCTCGATCATCTGGTACTCGAGCGCCAGATCGTTCTGGAGCTGCTCCTGCACGTTCTCGCCGACCGCGAGCGTGTTGAGCCGCTGGTAGTTCGGCAGGCCCTCCAGCAGGAGGATGCGCTCGGTCAGCTCGTCGGCGTGGCGCATCTCCTCGATGCTCTCGTGGCGGATCTTCTTCGCGAGCCGCTCGAAGCCCCAGTGCCGCGCCATCTTGGCGTGGAGGAAGTACTGGTTGATGGCGGTCAGCTCGGCGGTGAGGACCTCGTTGAGCAGATCCACGATCTGGGGGCTGGCTGGCTTCATGGTGAGCTCCGGTCCCCGCCGCCTAACCTACTTCGCCGCGATCGAGCCTTCGTCGCTGGAACTGTCGGCGAGCGCGGCCGTCTCTTCGTCGAGGATGCGGCGGATGTGACGGTGGCAGCCGCCGCACCCCGTGCCGGCGCCGCAGCGGCGGCCGACCTCTTCGATGGACGCGGCGCCCTCGCGCGCGTGGCGGCGCACGGATCGGTCGTTCACGGCGAAGCAGAGGCAGACGTACATGTTGATTTCGACTTTCAAAATCAACATGCCCCAGCCGGGCGAGGCCGTCAAGCCCGGTCGAAGGCTCGCGCGGCAGCCGCCCACGGATCGCCCCCCGGCGCGTAGCCGAGGCCCCGGAGGAAGCTCCGTTGCTTCCTCGCGTAATTGCGGGTGTCGCGTCGGGTCCGCCGAACGGCCTCCTCCAGCGGGATCTCGCCCGCGAGGTGGTCGGCGAGGTGGCGGTAGCCGAGGGACTGCATCGGCTTCCGCTCGCGCCCGTACCCCTTCGCGAGGAGCGCGCGGACCTCGTCGAGGTAGCCGGCGGCCATCATCGCCTCCACGCGGGCGTCGACGCGGGCGTAGAGGTCGTCGCGGTCGACCCACACGACCTCGGCCTCGCGGCGCGGCGGGGCGACGGCGTGCAGATCGGAGAGGGGTCGCCCGGTGAGCGCGTGGATCTCCAGCCCCCGGACGATCCGCACGCGGTCGTTCGGGTGCAGACGCGCGGCGAGCACCGGGTCGACCTCGCGGAGGCGCGCGTGGGGGTCGTCGAGCGCCTCGAGCGTCGCGCGCAGCGCGGGGTCGACGGGCGGGGCGGGCACGAGCCCCCTCACCCACGCGCGCAGGTAGAACACGGTGCCGCCGCAGATCACGACGGGGCGCCCGCTCGCGACGACGGCCTCGGTCTCGCGCACGAAGTCGGCGGCGGAGAAGTCCTCGTCGGGGTCGCGGACGTCGAGCAGGAAGTGCGGGACACGCGCGCGGACCTCGGGCGACACCTTCGCGGTGCCCACGTCCATGCCGCGGTAGACCTGCATCGCGTCCATCGAGACGACGACGCCCCCGAAGCGCTCGGCGATCTCCACGGCGAGGTCGGACTTGCCGGCGCCCGTGGGGCCGGTGATCACGAGCGGTGGAATCGCCGCTCCAGCTCCCCCGTCCCCACGCGGATGGCGACCGGGCGCCCGTGGGCGCACACCGAGAAGTCGACCTCGTCGAGCGCGCCGAGGAGCGCGCGCATCTCGTGCTCGGAGAGCGTCTGGCCCGCGCGCACGCTCGTGTGGCAGGCCTTCGTGGCGAGGTAGAGCTCCAGCCGCGCGGAGGCCGCGCTCGCCTCGCCCCCCTCCGCGACCTCGTCGGCGACGTCGGCGAGGAGCGTGGCGAGGTCGACGTCGCGCAGCGCGGCGGGCACGGCGAGCACGGCGAAGGTGCCGCCGCCCATCGCGGCGACCTCGAAGCCGTAGCGGGCGAGCACGTCGGCGCGCGCGTCGAGCTGCTTCGCCCGGGCGGGCCCGAGCTCGACCATGATCGGCACGAGGAGCCGCTGCGCGCCGCCGAGCGCGGACGAGGCGTCGCAGGTGAGCCGGTAGAGCGTGACGCGCTCGTGCGCGGCGTGCTGGTCGACCACGACGAGCTCGCCGCCGCCTTCGCACAACACGTAGGTGTCCGCGAGCTGGCCGATCACGCGGAGGTCGCGGAAGCGGGGGACGGGGAGGAGGCGGTGCTCGGGCGCGGCTGCGCCGCCGCCCGAGGGCCTCGGGCTTCGGGCTTCGGGCTTCGGGTCGGGCACGCCCTCCCCGCCTGCGGCGGGGAGGGCGGCGCTCGGAGGAGCCTGTCGTAGGGCGTCCCAGCGAGGCGCCGGCTCCCGCGCCAGCGGGAGAGGACGCACGTCCGCGGGCCGCTCGACCTGTGGCCCGTAGCCTGCAGCCTGTAGCCTCTCCTGAACCGGCGCAGCCGGTTCAGGAGCGCGATACCGCGCCTCCACCGCGACGGGCCTCCGGATCCCGTGCTCCTGGAGCGCGGCGCGGAGGCCCTCGGCGACGGCGTTCTGGAGGTCCCAGGCGTGCTGGAAGCGCACCTCGGTCTTCGCGGGGTGCACGTTCACGTCGACGTCCGCCGGCGGGACGAGGACCTCGAGGATGACGAGCGGGTAGCGGTCCTTCGGCACGATGCCCGCGTACGCCGCGGTCACCGCGCGGCGCAGGACGAGGTCCTTCACGAAGCGCCCGTTCACGTAGAGCCAGGTCGAGCCCTGCGGCGACGCGCGGTGGACCCCCACCGGCGAGACGAGCGCCCGGACCTTCAACGTGCCGCGCTCGAAGTCGACCGGGAGGAGCGCCTCGCCGTGCGCGCCGAGCAGATCGGCGGCGCGCCGCGCGCGCGAGGAGACCCGGGCGCAGCGCACGAGCTCGCGCTCGTCGTGGGTCACCTCGAGGTCGAGCTCGGGCCGTACGAGCGCCTCGCGCGTGATGGCCTCGAGGCAGTGGCCGAGCTCCGTGTCGACGCTCCGCAAGAACTTGCGGCGCGCGGGCACGTTGAAGAAGAGCGACCCCACGGTGATCTCGGTGCCCGGCGCGCAGCCGGCGGGCTCGGCCGCGCGCAGGCGGCCACCCTCGACCACCACGCGGGTGCCCTCCTCCGCGTCGCGCGGGCGGGTGAGGATCTCCATCTTCGAGACGCTGGCGATGCTCGGGATGGCCTCGCCGCGGAACCCGAGCGTCGCGACCCGGAACAGGTCCTCGTCCGTGCGGATCTTGCTGGTGGCGTGCCGCTCGAGGCACATCATCGCGTCGGTCCGGTCCATGCCGGCGCCGTCGTCGACCACGCGCACGAGGTTGCGCCCGCCCGCGCGCAGGTGCACCCGCAGCTCCGTCGCGCCGGCGTCGAGCGCGTTCTCGACGAGCTCGCGCACCACGGACGCCGGCCGCTCGACGACCTCCCCCGCCGCGATCTTGTTGACGAGGTGCTCTTCGAGGACCCGGATGGCCACGCGCCGCTCTAACACCGGCTTGCCGCCCGGCGGCGCGGTGACGAGGGTGTTGGTCCGGGGAGGGTGTGGTGGCGGAAGAGGTACCGACGCAGGTGGAGACGGAAGCCGAGCCCATCGAGCGGCTCCGCAAGATGGTGAAGGGCATCCGCATCGCGATGCTGACGACGGTGGGGCCCGACGGGCGGCTCCACGCGCGCCCGATGGCGACGGAGGAGATCACGCCGGAGGCCGAGGTCTGGATGTTCACGAGCGCCGACAGCGCGAAGGCGGGCGAGATCCTCCACGACGGGCGCGTGTCCGTCACCTGGGCGCGCCCCGGCACGGACCACTACGTCTGCGCCTCCGGCGTGGCCGAGATCGTGGACGACCGCGCGAAGATGCAGTCGCTCTGGAACCCGCTCTACCGGGCGTGGTTCCCCGAGGGCCTCGACGACCCGACGATCCGGCTGGTGCACGTGCGCCTCGAGCGCGCGGAGTGGTGGGCCCCGCCCGGCCGGAACCTCAACCAGGCCGTCGGCTTCGTCAAGGCGCTCGTGAGCGGGCAGCGGTGGGAGCCGCCGAGCCGGCAGCACGGCCGCGTCGACATCCGCGCGCACGCTCCGAGCCCGCCCGCCGCGCGCACGGTGGGCGGGCAGACGGGCGGACACGAGCAGGGGGCGCCGCGGGTGGACGGGACGCCGGCGAAGAGGGCGCGGACGAAGAAGAAGGCCCCCACCTGAGGAGGCTTCGGCGGGCTTCAGGTCGAGCTCGGTGCCTTCGCTCGGGCTCGGTGGCGGGCGTCGCGGCGTCGACGGGGCGCTCGCGCGCTTGCCGCGGCGCAGCCGCCGCTGCTCCCGAAGCCTGAAGCCTGAAGCCCGAAGCCGAGGCGTGCCCGCTACGGGCACGCCTCCGTCGACGTCGTGCAGCTCCCGCCCGTGCAGCTCACGGCGTCGGAGAGCGACGTGGCGTCGCCGTAGCACCAGTAGCGCGTCGACCGCGGGTTCCACTGGATGTCGTAGCTGCTGTTGTCGTCGGCGGTGCCGGTGTCGCCCCAGTCGCAGCCGACGGTGTCGAGGCCGCCGCCGGCCGAGCTCGAGAGGTACACGCCCGAGCCGATCGAGGAGGTGTTCCCCACGAAGCCCGCCGCGCCGAGCGTGGTCGCGGAGCACGACAGGTAGCCGTAGTTCTGCACCCACAGGCCGCCGCCCGCGGAGGACGCGGTGTTGCCGTCCACCAGGGTGTCGACGAGCTCGATCCAGCCGTAGTTGTAGATGGCGAGCCCGCCGCCGTACTGCGTCGAGTTGCCCGTGACGATGCAGTCCGTCAGCGTGACGTTGGGGACCGCCTGGCGGGCCGTGTACTCGCCGACGATGACGCCGCCGCCGGTGGTGCCGGAGCTGCCGAGGCCGCCGGAGATCGTGACGCCTTCGAGGTTCACGATGCCCGACGTGACCGACACGACGGAGCCGTTCACCACCCCGCCCGTCGTGAGCGTGGTCGCGTCCGGGCCCGCTTCGCCGACGATGGTCAGGTCGGTCGAGCCGGAGCTCGTGACCACCTTCACGTTCCAGGTGCCCTCGCAGACGTGCAGCGTGCCGTCGGTGACGTAGAGGTCGTAGGTCGAGCGGTCGCCGATGATCGCGGGGTCGGCGGAGGTGCCGGCCGCGAGCGTGGCGCTCACGTCGGTCCACGCGCCCGAGGTGTCCTCGTACGCGGCGGAGCCGGCCTCGTCCGCGGTGTCGCCCGAGCAGTTGTCGTCGAGGCCGTTGCAGACCTCGTCCGCGGCCGGGCTGACGGCGGCGTCGCCGTCGTCGCAGTCGCTGTCGTCGCTCACGTAGCCGGAGGGCGCGGAGCAGCCGTCGTCGGACATCACCGGGTCGCCGTAGCCGTCGCCGTCGCCGTCGGCGTACCAGGGGCCCCCGGTGGCGCCGTCGTCGGCGGTGCCGTCGCAGTCGTCGTCCTCGCCGTCGCAGGTCTCGGTGGCGGCCGGGTTCACGCCGGCGCTCGTGTCGTCGCAGTCGCCGGCGGTGCCGACGTACCCGACGGGCGCCGAGCAGTCCTCGGTGGTGAGGACCGGGTCGCCGTAGCCGTCGCCGTCGGCGTCGGCGTACCAGGTGTCGCCGGGGGCGCCGTCGTCGACGCTGCCGTCGCAGTCGTCGTCGAGGTCGTTGCAGGTCTCGGGGGCGCCGGGGAAGACGCTCGCGCTCGCGTCGTCGCAGTCGCCGTCGACGGCGACGGTGCCGGCCGCCGCCTCGCAGGCGTTCACGGCGAAGGCGTCGCCGAAGCCGTCGCCGTCGCCGTCGGTGTACCAGTCGGCGCCGTCGACGAGGTCGGGATCCGCGCTGTCGGCGACGCCGTCGCAGTCGTCGTCGACGTCGGCGTTGCACACCTCGGTGGCCGCGGGGTTCACGGCGGCGTCGCCGTCGTCGCAGTCGGTCTGGTCGGCGACGTAGCCGGCGGGAAGGGTGCACGCGTTGGCCGCGTTGGTGGCGTCGCCGTAGCCGTCGGCGTCGGCGTCGGCGTAGAAGGTGCCGGCGTCGACGGCGTCGTCCTCGTCGGTGGCGCCGTCGCAGTCGTCGTCGAGGGCGTTGCAGAGCTCGTCGGCGTCGGGGCTGACGGCGGCGTCGGCGTCGTCGCAGTCGAGGTCGTCGTCGGCGGTGCCGTCCGGCTGCTCGCAGTCCTCGACGGGCGAGGCGGGGTCGCCGTGGCCGTCGAGGTCGGCGTCGCCGTACCAGATCGACGTCGGGACGTCCTCGTCGGCGGCGCCGTCGCAGTCGTTGTCGGCGTCGTCGCAGATCTCGGACGCGCCGGGGCTCGTCGCGGCGTTGCCGTCGTCGCAGTCGGAGGAGTTGGCGACGCCATCGCCCACGGCGCAGGCCGCATACGGCGCGGCGAGGTCGCCGTAGTCGTCGCCGTCGAAGTCGGTGTACCAGGTGATCGCGCCGACGGCGTCGGCCTCGTCGACGGAGAGGTCGCAGTCGTTGTCGGCGCCGTCGCAGGACTCGACGGCGTCGGGGTTCACGAGCCAGCTCGTGTCGTCGCAGTCGCCGGCGGCGAGGACGTAGCCGTCCGGCTGGGCGCATTGATCCATCGTGAGGCCGGCGTCGCCGTAGCCGTCGCCGTCGACGTCGGCGTACCAGGTCGCGGTGCCGGAGCCGTCCTCGTCGGTGTAGGTGTCGCAGTCGTTGTCGGCGCCGTCGCAGACCTCGGTGGCGCTGGGGCTCACGGCGCCGTCGGCGTCGTCGCAGTCGCCGGTGGTGTCGGTCCAGCCGGGGGGCGCGACGCAGGCCTCCGTCATCGCGAAGTTGCTGCCGTAGCCGTCGCCGTCGTCGTCCGCGTAGAAGGTGCCGGCGACGAGGCCGTCGTCCCGTACGCCGTTGCAGTCGTTGTCGAGGCCGTCGCAGACCTCCACCGAGCCGGGGAAGCTGGCGGGGCTCGCGTCGTCGCAGTCGGTGGCATCGTTGACGCCGCCCTCGGGCTGGGCGCAGGCGACCACCGGGGCGTCGAGGTCGCCGAAGCCGTCGGCGTCGGCGTCGGTGTAGAAGGTGGTGCCGTCGGTGGGGTCGTTCGTCGAGTCGCCGTCGCAGTCGCGGTCGACGTCGTCGCAGGTCTCGTCGGCGCTCGGGCTGACGGTGGCGTCGGCGTCGTCGCAGTCGTCCGCGGCGACGGCGAAGCCCGCCGGGGGATCGCAGGCGATCTGGGTGGCGCCGGTCGCGACGCCGTGCCCGTCGCCGTCGACGTCCTCGTACCAGGTGATCGGGAGGGGGGAATCCTCGTTGAGCGAGCCGTCGCAGTCGTTGTCGACGTCGTCGCAGACCTCGGGCGCGAAGGGGTGGACGTGGGCGCGGGCGTCGTCGCAGTCGCTGCCGTCGAGCGTGTAGCCGTCGGGGACCTCGCCGCAGTACAGCGTGGACGTGGCGCCGTCGCCGAAGCCGTCGCCGTCGGCGTCGGCGAACGCGGATTCGGAGTCGACGGCCTCCTCGTCGACGTCGCCGTCGCAGTCGTCGTCGAGCTCGTTGCAGGTCTCCTCGGCGCCCGGGTACTGCGCGGTGGAGAGGTCGTTGCAGTCCTCGTCGACGGAGAACCCGTCGTAGTCGCGGTCGTCGTCGTTGCCGTCGCAGTCCTGGTCGACGCCGTCGTACCAGACCTCTTCCTCGTTGGGGTTGACGTCGGGGTCGGTGTCGTCGCAGTCGCCGTCGGCGACCGAGACGAGGTCGCCGTCGGCGTCGGTGGTCGAGCCGGTGTCGTCGCCGGCGGTGCCGGTGTCGTCGCCCCCGCCGGTGTTGCCGCCGTTCCCCTTGTCCTTGTTGCAGGCGACGAGCACGAGCGCGAGCAGCGCGATCCGGACCATGAGACCTCCCTACGCGGGCCACGCTACCCTCGCGGGCACGTCCGCGGCACGTGGCAATTTGCTACTCCTCGACGGAGGCGGCCTCGGACCTCGCTTCTCCGGGGCGGCGCTTGCGGCGGTACTGGATCTTGATTGGCGTACCAAAGAAGCCGAACTGCTCGCGGAGGCGGTTCTGCAGGTACCGGTCGTACTGGTCCTTGAGCCCCTCCGGGTTGTTGCAGAACACCGTGAACGTGGGCGGCCGCACCCGGACCTGCGTCATGTAGTTGAGGCGCACCGGGTGGTGGTGCAGCTGAGGCGGCGAGTAGGCGGCGACCGAGGCGCGCAAAAACTCGTTGAGCCGCGCGGTGGGGACGCGCTGGTTGAAGGAGGCGAACACGTCCTTCGCGACGGTGAGGATCTTCTGGGTCCCCTTCCCGGTCAGCGCGCTGATGTAGAGGACCGGCGCGTGCGCGACGTGGGGCAGCTTGCGGCTGAACTCGTCCTCCACGGTGCGGACGTCGCGGTCCTCCATGTCCCGCACGCGGTCCCACTTGTTGACGAGCACGATCAGCGCGCGGCCCCGCTCGGCGACGAGCGCGGCGAGGTGGGCGTCCTGCTCGGTGGGGCCCTCGGCGCCGTCGAGCACGAGCATCACGACGTGGCAGCGCTCGATCGCGCGGATGGCGCTGGAGACGGCGATGGTCTCGAGGCGGTCCTCGATCCGCGCGCGGCGGCGGATGCCGGCGGTGTCGACGAGGCGGAAGCGGACGCCCTCGGCCTCCACGACGGAGTCGATCGTGTCGACCGTCGTGCCCGGCGCGTCGTGGACGACGTGCCGCTCCTCGCCGGCGAGGCGGTTGAGCAGCGTGCTCTTGCCCACGTTCGGGCGGCCGAGCACGGCGATGCGGATCTCGCCCTCCTCCTCGGGCTCGGGCGGCGCCTCCGCCGGGAAGTGGCCGACGATCGCCTCCATCAGCTCGTAGATTCCGCGGCCGTGCTCGGCGCTGACGGGGACGAGCTCGCCGAAGCCGAGCTCCCAGAACTCGGCGGCCTCGTCGTCGTGGCCCGGGGTGTCGCACTTGTTGACGGCGATCACCACGGGCCGACCGCTCTTGCGGATGAGGTCGGCGGTCTGGCGGTCGGCGGGCGTGATGCCGGCCTGGCGATCCACGAGCAGCACGACGACGTCGGCCTCCTCGATCGCCATCTCGGACTGGCGCCGCATCTGCTGGAAGAGCGAGGTCTCGGGCTCCGGCTCGAACCCGCCGGTGTCGACGAGGACGTAGGACTTGTCGAGCCAGGCGGCGGTCTCGTAGTTGCGGTCGCGCGTGACGCCCGGACGGTCGTGCACGAGCGCCTTGCGGGTGCCGGTGAGGCGGTTGAAGAGCGTGGACTTGCCCACGTTGGGGCGCCCGACGATGGCCACGACCGGAAGCATCTACGCGTACCCCAGGCCGCGCAGCGTGCGCGGCTTCTTCGTCCAGTCCTTCTCCACCACGACGAAGAGGTCGAGGCGCACGTGGCAGTCGAGCAGCCGCTCGATCTCGAGGCGGGCCTCGGTGCCGATCTTCTTGATCATCTGGCCGCCCTTGCCGATGAGGATGGCCTTCTGGCTGGGCTTCTCGACGAGGATGCGCGCGTGGACGTGCACGCGCCCGGCGGTGTCGCGGCCGGACTCGTCGAACTTCTCGATCTCGACGGCCGTGGCGTAGGGGACCTCCTGCCCGGCGTTCTCGAACACGCGCTCGCGGACGAGCTCGGCGCAGATCTGGCGCTCGAGCGCGTCGGTGACGTGCTCGGGGGGGTAGAGCGCCGGCTGCTCGGGGAGGAGCGTCGCCCACTCCGCGAGGAGGGCCTCGAGCCCGTCGCGCCGCTTCGCGCTGATGGGCACGACGGGTGGGCCCTTCAGCGCGTCGATGACCGGCAGGAGCCAGCCCTTCTCGACGAGATCGACCTTGTTCAGCGCGATCACGTGCGGGCGGCCGGCGAGTTTTTCGGCGATCGCCTCGTCGCGGATGGGCTCGCCCTTCCGAGCGCGCTCGACCAGCGGCACGGCGTCGACGATCCAGCACGCGACGTCGGCCTCCGCGAGCGCGTCCTCGGCCTCCTTCACCATGTGGGCGTTGAGCGGGGTCCAGGCCTCGTGGAGGCCCGGCGTGTCGACGAGGATCGCCTGCAGCACGTCGGTGGTGGCGATGCCCACGAGGCGCGTGCGGGTGGTCTGCGGGCGCCGCGAGACGGCCGCGATCTTGCTGCCGACGAGCGCGTTGAGCAGCGAGGACTTGCCGGCGTTGGGGCGCCCCACGAGCGCGACCGTGCCGCAACGGAAGGACATGGGGCCCCCGGCTAACCCGGCCCCGCTTGCGCGGCGGGCGACGCCGGGCGACGATGGCGCCCCGGAGGCCTCCCCGATGCCCTTTCCCTGGCTCCAGTCCCGCGTCCCCGACTCGATCCGCACCCGCGGGCCCGCCTCGCACAAGCGCATGCACGAGGACGAGGTCCGCCAGCGCGCCGCGCTGCTGCGCCGCCTCGGCCGCGACCAGGCCACCGCGGTGAGCCGCTGCATGGCGCACCTCGGCTGGGGCTACGAGATCGCCGGCGAGGCCCCGATCGGCGAGGCCGAGGTGAAGGCGCTCGTGGCGCACGTCTACCGCTGAGATCAGCCCTCGCCCTCGTCCGGCACCGTCGCCCCCCTCCCCTTCAGCCACTTCCGCATCTCGTCCTTGTCGAGCGCCTTCTCCAGCGCGGCGTGGGGCTCGATGAGGTCGCGCTCGGCGAGCGAGCGGAGGCTGTCGTCCATCGCGATCATGCCGAGCGACTTGCCCTGCGCGATGACGCCCGAGATCTGATGGGTCTTGCCCTCGCGGATGAGCGACGACAACGCGGGGGTGCCGAACATCACCTCGAGCGCGGCGCAGCGGCCGCCCTGCTTACGGCGCAACAGCTGCTGGGCGAGCACGCCCTTGAGCACGCCGGCGAGGATGCCTCGCACGCCCTCCTGTTGCTCGACCGGGAAGACGTTGATGATGCGATCGATCGTCTTCGCGGCCGAGTTGGTGTGCAACGTGCCGAAGACGAGGAGCCCCGTCTCCGCGGCCTTGAGCGCCATCTCGATGGTCTCCAGATCGCGCATCTCGCCCACGAGGATGCAGTCGGGGTCCTCGCGCACGGCGGCCCGCAGCGCGGCGGAGAACGACTTCGAGTGCGGCCCGATCTCCCGCTGGGAGACGAGCGCGGACCGGTTCGCGTGCACGAACTCGATGGGGTCCTCGATGGTGACGAAGTGCATCGGCCGCGTCTCGTTCATCTCGTGGATGATCGCGGACAGCGTCGTGGACTTCCCCGAGCCCGTGGGGCCGGTGACGAGCACGAGCCCGCCGTCGAGCTGCGTGAGCTTCCGCACGCTCGGCGGCAGGCCGAGCTGGTCGATCGTCATCAGCTTCGTGGGGATGATGCGGAACACCGCGCCCATCCCGCGGTGCTGGCGGAAGAGGTTCACGCGGAAGCGCGCGACGCCGGGCACCTCGTAGGCGAAGTCGACGTCGCCGTCCCGCACGTACGCTTCCCACAGGTGGGGCGGCGCGATCGGCTGCACGAGCCCCGCGAAGTCGCGGTCGTCGAGCACGCGGTAGCGGATCGGCTCCATGCGCCCGGACAACCGGAAGATGGGCGGCCGCCCGGCGGACAGGTGGAGGTCCGACGCGCCGCGGTCGTTCATGAGCTTCAGGAAGCGGTCGATGCGGTTGCTCATGCGGTCGCCAGCCCCTTGGACTTCAGGAACTCGTGCGAGCAGAGGGCCTCGAAGGTCTCGGGTTTCTCGGCGCGGCGCCACGCGGCCTCGGGCGCGATCAGGTCGGACTCGACGAGGTCCATGAGGGCCTGATCGACCGTCTGCATGCCGACCGAGCGCCCGATCTGCATCATGCTCGGGATCTGGAAGCTCTTGTTGTCGCGGATGAGGTTGCCGACCGGGATGGTCCCCTTCAGCACCTCGTAGACCGCGACGCGCCCCTGCCCGTCCTTGCGGGGCACGAGCGACTGGCTCAGGACGTACTTGAGCGACTCGCTCAAGGCCATCCGCACCTGCGCCTGCTCCTCGGGCGGGAAGCTCTTCACGAGCCGGTCCACGGTCGCGACCGCGCTGGTCGTGTGCAGCGTCCCGATGACGAGGTGCCCGGTCTCGGCCGCGGTGAGCGCGAGCCGCACCGTCTCCACGTCGCGCATCTCGCCGACCACGACGACGTCGGGGTCCTCGCGCAGCGCCGCGCGGAGCGCGCGGGAGAAGCTCGTCGTGTGGCGCCCGACCTCGCGCTGGTTCACGAGCGCGGACTTGATCGGGTGCACGAACTCGATGGGGTCTTCCAGCGTGATGACGTGGTCGGCCTTCGTCTCGTTGATGAGGTTCACGATCGCGGCGAGCGTCGTGCTCTTGCCGCTCCCCGCGGGCCCGCTCACGATGATGATCCCCTGGTGGAAGTCGAGCAGCTCCGTGAGACGCCCGGGGAGGCGCAGCTGCGCGAACGTGGGCGGGATGTTGGGGATGACGCGGAAGCTCGCGCACCAGCCGCGGCGCTGGCGGAACGCGTTCACGCGGTAGCGCCCCACCTCGGGCACGGGGTGGCAGAAGTCGAGCTCGCCGTGCTCCTCGAGCAGCTTCGCGCGCCGCTCGTCGAGGATCGAGAACAGCGCCTCGCGTGTCTGCTCCGCGGCGAGCGGCCGGACGCCCTCCATCCGCACGAGCTTGCCGGCGCGGCGCACCCAGGGGGGCTCGTCCACGGTGAAGTGGAGGTCGCTCGCGCCCTGCTCGCGCACCATCGCGAGCAGCTTGTCGATCGGGCGGGTGAGCGACGCCGAGGACACCGCGGCGGTGCCGTGCTCGGCGTCGGTGTGCTTGACGTCGAGGCGCGTCTCCATGTCGCGCATGACCTCGGCCGCGCGCGTGCGCACCTCGCTCGACGGGTCCTTCTCCTTGACCTGGGCGAGCAGCGGGAGGAGCCGGTTGTCGGTGAAACGCCCGAACGCGCGCACGATCTCCGCGCGGACCTCGGCCCGCGGGTCGCGCAAGAGCCCGGCGAGCGGCTTGAGCGCCGCCGGCGACCCGATCTGCGCGAGCGCGTCGATCGCCGCCCACCGCGTCTCCTCGTCGGCGAGGGCGGCGACCAGCGCCGGCACCGCGCGCTCGTCCTTCAGCCTCCCGAGCGTGTCGCACGCCGAGATGCGGAGCCACCAGTCGGGGTCGGCGAGCATCCGGCTGACCGGCTCCACGAGCCGCGGGTCGGCGAAGTTCTCGGCGAGCACGAGCGCGGCGGTGCGGACCTCCTCCTCCGGGTGGGCGAGGAGCGCGACGGCCGGCCGGAACACGACGTCGCCGAAGGTGCGCAGCGTCTCGAGGATCCGGGTGCGGAGCCACCCCACGAGGTGGCGGCAGAACGCGAGGATCTCGACGAGCACCTCCTCGGCGGGGCCCGTCTGCAGGAGGATGTCGACGCAGACGTGGCGCGTGGCGTCCTCGCCCGCGGCGAGCATGTCCATCATGCGCTTGCGCATCGACACCGGGTCGCGCTTGGCCTCCTCGCGAAGCCAGCCGGTGGCGAGGTCGCGGGTCGTCGCGTCGCCGTGCTGGAGGCGCTCGAACATGAGCGGCATCACGCGCGGGTCGCGCAGCTTCGCCACGGCCTCGAGCGCGGCGCCGGCGATGCGCCCGTCCTCGTCCGCGGCGAGCGAGACGAGCAGGTCGAAGAGCTCCGTCGGCGGGCGGTCCTGCAGGAGCCGCTGCAGCGCCGGCAGGCGCATCGCCGGGGGGGCCTCGCGGACCGCGCGCTCGAGGTAGCGGGGCCGCAGGGCTCCGCCGAGCGAGAGCGCCACCTCCCAGCCCGCGCGCCGCTTCTGGCTGGACTTGTCGGCGAGGAGGCCGTCGACGACGGTCTGCATCAGGTCGGGCTGGAGGCGCGCGAACAGGCGGGTCACGAAGCTCTTCACGTGGGGCGGCTGCTCGCCCATGCGCTCGACGAGCTCGTTGACCGAGCCGGGATCGGGCTTCGCGAGGAACAGGTCCACGCCCGCCTGGCGCGCGGCGACGTCGCCGTGCCACAGGAGCGGGATGGCCTCGGCCGACTTGAGCCCGGACTCCCGGAGCTGCGTCAGGAGCGCATCCCGCTCGGTCTCCGAGCGCCACGCCGAGCCCATCACCTTGTCGAGCGTCCCCTTCCTGCCGCCGCCGAAGAGCTGCATGGCGGAAGGGTAGAACGCGGGGACGGGCCCGGTCACGACGCCGTCGCGATCCGTCGATCACACGGCGCGGCGCGCCGCTCGGCGACGTGGGGGCCGGCGCGATCCCCCGGGAGCGAAGCGCGCGGTCGCCCGCCGCTATCGACGGGTCGCGCAAGCCCGCGCTTGAACCGGCGCAGAACGCGGAATACCGTTGGAAGGCCAGGGGCTGTCTGCTCGACCGCCCGGAGGACCCCATGCAGCGCACCACCCCGCAGACGCCCCCCAGCACGACGAGCAGCCGCGCGCGCGCCCTCGCCTTCCTCGCCGGGTCGCTGGTCCTCGCCGCGTTCGCCGCGGCCGTGGTGTTCAGCGTCATCAAGAAGTCGCAGGAGCGCATCAAGGAGGCCTCGAAGCCCCGCGAGACGGTCGACGTGGTCATCGCCGTGCGCGACCTCTACATGGGCCTGCCCATCCGCGAGGACGACGTCACCGTGCGCAAGGTGGTCCCGGAGATGGTGCCGCCCGAGCTCACCTTCGCCCAGCTCACCGACGTGTACGGGCGCACGCCGCGCGAGCGCGTCCTCGCCAACGAGATCCTGCGCGAGGAGCGCCTCGCCCGCCCCGACGCGGGCATCGGCCTCAACGCGATCGTCACGCCGGGCCGCCGCGCGATGACGTTGCAGACCGACACCGAGACCGGCGTCGCGGGCCTCGTGCAGGTCGGCAACTACCTCGACGTCATCGTCACCATCAAGCCCGAGGACCCCGATCAGGTGGGCGGGCAGTGGGTCTCCGAGACGATCCTGCACGGCATCAAGGTGCTCGCCGTGGGCGCCCAGGTGACCGCCGAGGCCGAGAAGCCGCCCGAGCCGAAGGTCGACCCGAAGGATCCGAAGGCCAAGCAGCCGCAGAAGTCGTCCGGGGGATCGAGCGCCGCGAAGGGCAACTTCAAGCCCTCGATCACGGTGGAGCTCACGCCGGAGGAGGCCGAGAAGCTCGCGATGGCCCAGAGCCAGGGCGAGATCACGGTGGTGCTCCGCAGCGACATCGACGTGCTCGACGCGCCGAACCAGGGCGTCACCGACGTCGACAAGGTGCTCGGCCTCGACGCGAAGGCCAAGTACGAGGAGCCCATCCCCCGCCGCCGCGAGAAGGTCGAGGCCCCGCCGCCGAAGCTCGAGTCCGAGGTCATCTCGGGCGGCAGCAAGAGCACGGTGACCTTCGAGGGCGACGGCACCACCTCCGAGTCCGGTCAGAAGAAGATCAAGCGGAAGTAGCGCGCAGCGTCGCGAGCGCGAGCGTCGCCGCGGCGCCGAAGGCCTCCTTCTTCGTGCGGCCCTCGACGGGCCCGTAGACGACGCCGTCGATCTCCACCGTCGCGAAGAAGCGGCGGTCGTGGTCGGGGCCCTCGTGGCCGGCCTCGCGGTAGACCGGGGCGGGCTTCCCCTGCCCTTCCAGCCACTCCTGCAGCGTGTTCCGCGGGTTCTCGGGCGGGCCGCCGGCGAGCGCCTCCACCCGCGGCCGGAGCAGCGGCCGGAGCACCGCGCGCGCCGCGTCGAGGCCCCCGTCGAGGTAGACCGCGGCCACGAGGGCCTCGAACGCGTCCTCGAGCACGGCGACGTTGCGCCGCCCGCCCGCGCGCTCTTCCCCCTTCCCGAGGCGCAGCGCGGGCCCGATCTCCCAGACGTCGGCGAGCTCGGCGAGGGTCTCCCGGCGGACGATGGAGGTGCGCGCGCGGTGCAGCCGGCCCTCCTCCCAGTCCGGGAGGCCGTCGTAGAGCAGCTCGGTCGTCACGAGCTGGAGCACGGCGTCGCCGAGGAACTCGAGGCGCTGGTTGTCCGGCAGGCCCCCGTTCTCGTTCGCCCAGGAGCGGTGCGTCAGCGCCAGCTCGAGGAGCGAGGCGTCGCGGAAGACGTAGGGGAGGTTCACGTCGTGGCCCGGGCGATCACGCCGCCGCCGAGGACCTCGTCGCCCGCGTACACCACCACGGACTGGCCGGGCGCGACGGCCCGCGCGGCGGCGCGAAGGCGCACGCGGTCGCCGTCCACCGCGGCGGGGACGAGCGCGCCGCGGTGGCGCACGCGCACCGCGAGGTCCTCGCCCGCGGGGTGGCGGATCCAGCGCAGCTCCGCGCGGAGCTCCCAGGCGAGGAGGCGCTCGTCGGGTCCGACCACCACGCGCTTCGTGTCCGGCTCCACCCGCAGCACGTACCACGGGCCGCCGGCGAGCCCGAGCCCCCGGCGCTGGCCGATCGTGAAGCGCCAGTAGGCGTCGTGCCGGCCGAGCACGGCGCCCGCCTCGTCGACGATCTCGCCCGCGCCGTCGAGATCGGGGCAGGCCTCGCGAACGAAGCGGGTGTGGTCGTCGTCGGGCAGGAAACAGACCTCCATCGACTCCGGCTTCTGCGCGGTGACGAGGCCGAGCCGCGTCGCGTGCGCGCGCACCTCCGGCTTCGTCATCCCGCCGAGCGGGAACCGCGTCCGCGCCAGCGCCTCGGCGGTGAGGGGCCACAAAAAGTAGGACTGGTCCTTCGCGCGATCGGTCGACGCGTACAGCCGCCCGCCGTCGGCGCGCGCGTAGTGCCCGGTGGCGAGCGCCTCGGCGCCGAGGGTGCGCGCGCGCTTGAGGAGCACGTCGAACTTCAGCACGCCGTTGCACTGGACGCAGGGGTTCGGCGTGAGCCCTCGCGCGTAGGCCGCGGCGAGGTCGTCCATCACCGCGCGGCGGAAGGCCTCGCGCAGGTCCATCACGTAGAACGGGATCCCGAGCGCGCCGGCGACCCGCCGGGCGTCGAGCGCGTCGTCGAGGCCGCAGCAGTGGGCGGACCCCTCGGGCGCGTCGTGCAGCTTCATGTGCACGCCGATCACCTCGTGGCCTTCCTCCACGAGCAGCGCGGCGGCGACGGAGCTGTCGACGCCGCCGGACATCGCGGCGACGATCCGCATCGGACCGCCCCCCTATCCGCGCGCGATACACTCCGCCGCCATGCGCGCCCCGGTGGTCAGCGTCGTCGTCGCTCTCGCGGTCGGGCTCGCCGCCGGGTGGCTGGCGCGCGGGGAGCCGGAGGCGCCGGGGGTGGCGCCGTCGCCGAGCGCGTCGCCTTCGCCGCCCGCGGAGCCGTCGCCCATCCCGCGAGGCCAGCGGTCGCTGTTCTTCGTGCCCTTCTTCGGCGACTACGTCAGCGAGGGCGCGCGCGAGGCCGGGCGCAAGGTGGTGCGCGCGCTCCACGGCGACGAGGGCGCGTGCGCCGAGGCCCTCGCCGACTTCGATCGGCTCGAGAAGGTGGAGGGCTACGGCGGGGATCTGCCCGCGCTCCGCTTCGTCTGCGAGTACCTGCTCGCCGACGAGGAGAACCGCGCCGCCCTGCGCGCGTCCACCCGCGAGGCCGACCGCTTCCTGCGCTTCTTCGAGCCCGAGGGCTTCGCGCGCCTCGCGAGGCACCTCGAGCTCAAGTACGGCGGCGAGCGCGCCCCCCGCAACGCCGGGCAGTTCCTCTTCCACGAGGAGTTCCTCCGCTTCAACAGCCCCACGCGCGAGACGTGGGAGCGCGCCGGCGCGCTCGTCGACGTCGTCGCCCCGAAGGAGGGCGAGGTCGTCGCCGACGTCGGCGCCGGCACGGGTTTCTACGCCTGGCGCTTCGCGGAGCGCGTCGGCGCGAGCGGCAAGGTGTACGCGGTCGAGCTGTCGCCGTTGCACCTCGGCTACCTCCGGCAGGTCGTCGAGGAGGAGGGCATCGCCAACGTCGAGGCCGTGGAGGGCGTCGAGGGCGGCACCGGGCTTCCGGAGCGGAGCGCGGACGTGGTGTTCCTCTGCCTGCTCTACCAGGCGATCTACGGGACGGTGGACCCCGCGGCGCGGGTCGCCTTCGTCGAGTCCGTGAAGAAGACGCTGAAGCCGGGCGGTCGCCTCGTCGTGGTGGAGAGCGTGCCCGCCGACGAGATCGCGCCGGGCGTGGTGCCTTTCGGCGGCTTCAGCATCTCGCGCGACCTCGTGGTCCCCCAGCTCGAGGCGTTCGGCTTCCGGCTCCTCCGCGAGGAGCGCTGGGTGCCGCAGCGCTACGTGCTGGTGTTCGAGGCCCCGTAGCGCTGCGCCCCGTCCTCGCCGTCGTCGCCGCCGCGGTGATCGCCTTCGGCGCGTGGGCCCGCGTCGAGGGGCTCGGGCGCGACCTCGTCTGGCACGACGAGGTCTACACGCGCGTGTTCGTCGCCGGCTGGCGGGCGGACGACTGGCGGCCCGCGCTCTGGGACGGCGAGGTCCACGGCGTGGAGGAGGTCCGGCGCCTCCAGCGGCTCGACCCCGCGCGGAGCACGCTCGACACCGTCCGGGGGCTCGCCCGCGACGAGCCGCAGCACCCCCCCGTCTACTACGTGCTCGCCCGCCTCTGGACGACGGCGCTGGGCGACGACGTCGCCACGCTCCGCCTCGCCAGCGCGCTCCCGGGGCTCCTCGCGATCCCGGCCGCCGCGTGGGCGTGCCACGTGCTCTTCGGCCGCGCGGGGGTCGCCGGCGCCCTGCTCGTCGCGGCGTCGCCGTTCTTCGTGCTCTACGCCCGCGAGGCCCGCGAGTACGCGCTCTGGGGCCTGCTCACGTTCGCGTCGACCGCCGCGCTGATCCGCGCCGCGCGGGCGCCCGGCGTCGGGGCGTGGGCGCTGTACGCGACGATCACGACGCTGTCGCTCTACACCTCGTTCTCGACCGCCACCGTCCTGCTCGCGCACGGGGTCTGGGCGCTCTTCCACCGGCGCGCGTGGCCCGGGTGCGTGGCGGCGTGGTCGGCGGCGCTCCTCGCGTTCTCGCCCTGGGGCCTGGCGCTGCTCCGCAACCTCGACGCCTTCCGCGCGTCGATGGCGTGGTCGCGCGAGATCGTGGTGCCCCGGGGCGAGCTCCTCGGGGCGCTCGCCGTCAACGCGAGCCGTGTGATCCTCGACCTCGGCGACGCGGGCGTCGTCGCCGGCGGGGCCCTCGCCGCTGGGGCCGTCGTCCACGCCGTGCGGCGGGCCCCTCGCGACGCCGGCCTGATGATCGGGGCGCTCGTGGTGGTCCCGACGCTGTTTCTGCTCGTCCCGGACCTCGTCTCGGGCGGTATCCGCTCGATCTCCACGCGCTACCTCACGCCCGCGTGGGTCGGCGTCGTGCTGGCGCTCGCCTTCTCGCTGCCGCGGGCGGGGCTCGCCGGCGTGCTCGGGCTCATGCTCGCGAGCCACACCCGCGAGGTCGCGCCGTGGACCAAGGGCATCAGCCGCCGCCTGCCAGAAGCGGCCGCGGTCGTGAACGCCGCCCCCCGCCCGCTCGTCGTCGGCGACCGCGAGCGGCACAACCCGGGCAACGTCCTCGCGCTCGCGGGCCTGCTCCGCGACGACGCCGAGCTCCTGCTCTTCGCGGACGCGGAGGGCCACGCGCTGCCGCGCGCCGACGGCGTCTTCCTGTTCACGCCCACGGAGCAGCTACGGCGGGCGGTGGAGGCGCGGCACGGGGTGACGACGCGCCTCGTGGTGGACGACCTGCACCTTCAGCTGTGGGAGGTCGTTCAGGGGCCGTAGGGGACTGCTACCGGAGCCACCCCGCGTGGTCCTGCCAGACCTCGCCCGCGGTCTCGGGCGCGTCGAGGAGCGACAGCGCCTGCGCGACGGGCGAGTCCACCCGTCGTGACACACGCACGTTCCTGAACTCGGCCACGGCGGGGAGCACGCTCGGGTCGAAGGGCCCGGCGAGCTCCTCGCTGCAGGTCGGCCAGAGGTTCAGGTGGAGCTTCATGGGAAGGTGCGGGATGGGCGTCGGGCGCCCGTCGGCGCGGGCGTGGACGAGCCGCCCGTCGACGAACCAGCGGATGCCCTCGGGGTCCCACTCGATCGCGTAGGTGTGGAAGGCCTCGGTGGCGTCGAAGCCGAGATCGACCACCACGGGCGTTCCGCGGTACCCGTAGTTGTAGAGGTCGCCCGGCTTCCCGGGGTTGTAGTAGACGTTCAGCAGGAGGCGCGTGGGGTCGCTCCCGACGAACTCGAGGTCGATCTCCTGCCAGGGGTCGAAGCGGTAGAGGAAGAAGGCGGTGAGCGCGCCCGGCACCTTCGCCGGCTTGATCTCCGCCTCGAAGCGCCCGTACAGGGCTTCTTCGCGCGCGGCGAGGTCGCCCGAGGTCCAGGGCTTGCCGAGGTGCTCCGTCGCGTCGAGCGTGATGCGCGCGCCGCCGTCGCCGGCGACGACGTGGTCGGGCCGGAAGGCGGCGCGGTTGCAGAAGAACGTGGCGTCGCCGCGCTGCCAGGCGCCCTCGTCGAGCACGTGCAGGTCGTCGGCGCGGACCAGCTCGAATTCGCTCGTCCGGCGCGTCCAGGCCGGGCCGTCGTCGCAGTAGCCGGGGATCTCGGCCGGCGGCACGATCCAGGGGTCGCCGTCGTGGGCGAGCACGCGGCACGCGACGTCGGCGATCTCCACCCGCGTGGACCTCGCGTAGCCCACTGCGGCGAAGCCGAGCAGGAGGGCGGCGGCGAGGGCGACGCGGGGCTTCGTCACGGCGCGCACGATATCCGCTCCGCCCCAGCTGGCGCGGATCCCCGCGGGGGCGGCGGTGTCCGTCGCGCGGGCGACGGCCTGCCACGTGCCGGTGCCGCGGGCGAGGTCGGCGAGCCCGAGCAACACCCCCGCGACGTCGAGCGCGAACGCGATCGGCCAGCTGGCGACCACCGCGACGAGCGTGCCGGCGCCGAGCTGCCCGAACCCGGCGAGCCCGACGGCGGCGGCCCACCCGGGGATCGGGAGCGCGACCCGCCCGAAGTCCCCGGCGAGCGCGGCGACGGCGACGTTCACCACGATCGCGGCCGCCGGGACGAGCCAGGCCGCCGCCACGACGGTGTCGACGATCCTCGCCCGGGCCTGCTGCGAGCTCGCCAGCGCCGCGCCGGCCGCGACGCCGAGGCCCCCCGCGGCGAGCCGGGCGTCCGGCGGCATTTCGGCGAGCAGGAGGGCCCCGATGGCGACGTGCAGCGCGAGCACCGGCAAGGCGATCAGGTAGTGCACGCCGTGGAAGAGGAACTGGACCTTCGCGCGCGGCCCGATCGGCGCGGCGAGCACGGCGCGGGCGTGGCGGAAGAAGGCCTCGGTGTGGCCGTTCGCCCAGCGCCGGCGGCGGGCGAGGAAGCTGTAGAGGTCGGGCGAGACCTCCTCGTCGGAGGCGCCGTGCGGGTCCCACGCGACGCGACGGCCCGCCGCGAGGAGGCGGTAGCTGAGGTCGACGTCTTCGGTGATGCAGCGGCGCAAGGGCTCCGCGCGCAGCAGCGCCGTCTCGGTCACGGCGGTGGTGCCGGTGAAGAAGACGGTGAGCCGGAGCCGCGTGAACGCGGCGTTGAAGAGCTCGCAGCCGACGTGCTGGTGGAGCGCGTCCCAGAGGGGGTAGAACCCGCGGGCCGACAGTGGATGTCGTCGGCCCTGAACCAGCGCCGCGCCGGTCGCCTGCAGCACGCCGATCGACGAGCGCAGCCAGTTCGGCCGGGCGACGTGATCGGCGTCGAGGATGGCGACATAGCGTGTCCCCATCCGCGCCGCCGCCCAGTTGAGCTTGTCGCACTTCGCGTCCACCCCGGTGAACGCGACCACGACGCGTGGATCGGCGATCGCCGCGAGGTGAGGCACGGCCGAGTCCGACGCGTCGCGCAGGAGCACGTGCACCTCGACGGGGCCCGCGTGGTCCTGCGCGAGCGCGGAGCGGGCGGCGCGGGCGGCGCGCTCGCCCTCCTCGCGCGCGGGGATCAGCACGGCGACGGAGTCGGCGCCGACGGGCTCCGCGCGTCCGCGCGGCCGGGTGGCGAGGAACACGGCGGCGCAGAGCCAGTGCGCGAGCGACCACGCGCCGAGCGCGACCGTGCCGGCGACGACGGCGGCGGCGAGCGCCGTCACCGGACCGTCCGCCGCATGCGCCACACCTGCACCATCGCCTCGCCGAAGATGCGCGCGCTCATCTTGGAGGTGCCGCGCTCGCGGTCGCGGAACACGATCGGCGACTCCACCACGCGGAAGCCGCGGCGGATCGCCCGGTACTTGAGCTCGATCTGGAAGGCGTAGCCGGTCGAGCGGACCTCCGAGAGGCCGATCCCTTCGAGCACCGCGCGGCGCCAGCCGTTGAAGCCGCCGGTGAGGTCGCGGGTCTCGACCCCGAGCACGCCGCGGGCGTAGAGGCTCCCCCCCCACGACAGGAGTCGCCGGTGGGGCCCCCAGCGCTCGATCCCGCCGCCGGGCACGCGCCGCGACCCTATGACCGCGTCGTGATCGTCGAGCAGCGCGCGGAGCCCGGGGAGGTAGGCGGGGTCGTGGGAGAGGTCGGCGTCGAGCTCGAAGACGTGCGTGTACGCGCGGGCGAGCGCCCACGCGAACCCCGCGAGGTACGCCCTCGCGAGCCCCTCCTTCCCGGGGCGGTGCAGCACGTGCACGCGCGGGTCGGCGGCGGCGAGCGCGTCGGCGAGGCGGCCGGTGCCGTCGGGGCTCTCGTCGTCGACCACGAGCACGTGGCAGCCCGGCAGCGCCGCGAGCGCGGCCGGGACGACCCGCTCGATGTTCTCGCGCTCGTCGTAGGTGGGGATGCAGACGAGCGTGCCGTCGCCGGGGGCCATCGCCGGCCCCCATACCTCAGGGCCGGACCGACCGCATGCGTCCGAGCGCGTCGCGCACGGCGACGAGCGCCGCGTCGACCTCCGCCTCGGTGGTCGACGGGCCGAGCGAGAAGCGCACGGCCGTCCCGGGGAAGCCCATCGCGCGCAGCACGTGCGAGCGCTCCGCCGATCCCGACGCGCACGCGGCGCCCGCGGACACGGCCACGCCGGCGAGGTCGAGCGCGATGGCGAGGTCCGCGGCGAGCACACCCTCGAAGCCGACGCAGCTCGTGTTCGGCAGGCGCGGCGCCCCCGCGCCCGCGACCCGGCCGCCGAGCGCGACCAGCCCGGCCTCGAGGCGGTCGCGCAGCGTGGGCGACGTCGTCCCCGCCACGCTCGCCGCGGCGCCGAAACCCACGATGGCGGCGACGGCGTGGGTGCCCGCGCGTCGCCCGCGCTCCTGCGAGCCGCCGCGCAGGAGCGGCTCGAACGCGACGCCCTTGCGGACCAGCAGCGCGCCGATCCCGGTCGGCCCGCCCATCTTGTGCGCGGAGAGGGTGACGAAGTCGGCGTCGAGGCGCACGGGGATCTTCCCGGGCGCCTGGGTGGCGTCGACGTGGAGGAGGAACGCGCGGCCGCGGGCGATCTCGGCGACTGGCTGGATCACGCCCGTCTCGTTGTTGGCGAGCATCACGGAGACGGCGTCGGCGTCCACCTCGCCGAGGCGGACCACGCCGTCGGCGTCGACGGGGAGCTCGCCCGCGCCCCACACGCGCACCGACGGGTGCTCGACCGCGGAGACGAGCCAGCGGCCTCGCGACAGCACCGTGGCGTTCGCCTCGGTGGCCCCCGCGGTGAAGTACACGCCCTCGCGGTGCCAGCCGCACAGCTCGGCGACCTGCGCCCGCGCGCGGTCGACGGCCTCGGCCGCGGCGCGCCCGAACGCGTGCGCGCTCGTCGGGTTGGCGGGCGGTCCCAGCCAGGGGAGCATCGCATCGCGGGCGGCCGGGTGCAGGGGCGTGGTGGCGTTGTGGTCGAGGTAGATCAAGGCTCGACGAGCCTAACCAGCACGTCGAGGCGCTTCGGGCCGATCCCGCGCACGGCGTCGAGCTCGCCGGCGCGGCGGAACGGGCGCGCCGCGACGATGCGGCGGGCGATCGCCGGCCCCACGCCGGGGAGCGCCTCGAGCTGCGCGAGCGTGGCGTGGTTCAGCGAGACCCGCGGCGGCGGGCCGATCCACTCGACCGCCGCAGGCGCGCGCACGGGCAGGGCCCAGCCCTCGAAGAGGCGGACGGTGTCGCCGTCGCGCACGTCCGCGATCGCGGCGGCGCCGAGCTCCGCGAGCGGCAGCCAGCGGTCGCCGGCGCGGACGACGGGGCCCTCGACGGGGGCGGGCGGCGGCCGCAGCAGCGCCGCGGCGAGCAGCGCGACGGCGACGACGGCGGTGCCGCGGACGGCCGGCTCAGGGCGCATCGAAGGCACCGAGCAGCGCGGCGTGGCGCGGGCCGGTGGCGACGGCCTCGACGCGGCGGTCCCCTCCGACGAAGGAGAGACGCACGTCGAGGCGGTCGTCGGGCCACAGCTCGGGGAAGCGGTCGGCCCACTCGACGACCCAGGCGCCGTCGATCCCCACGCGCTCGTCGATCCCGACGCCGCGGGCCTCGGCGACGCGGTCGAGCCGGTAGAGGTCGGCGTGGCGCAGGGGCACGCGCGCCTCGGGGTACTCGGCGACGATCACGAACGTGGGGCTGTGCACCGGCCCCTCCACGCCGAGCCCGCGGGCGATCCCCTCCGCGAGGCGGCTCTTGCCGGCGCCGAGATCGCCGGCGAGGCACACCACGGCGCCGTCGAAGAGGCGCGCGCCGAGGCGGGTGCCGAGGGCGACGGTCTCCTCGGCGGAGCGGGTCGTGAGCGCGCGCATGGCGCGAATGGATGTGCACAGCGGGCGCCGGCGTCAATAGAAGCCTCGCATGCGGCTGGCCGTGCGCGTGAAGCCCGGGGCGAGGAAGGACGCGATCGTCGGGTGGGAGGGCGACGAGCTGGTCGTCTCGGTCGCGGCGCCCGCGGTGGAGGGGAAGGCGAACGAGGCGCTCGTCGCGTTCCTCGCGGCCGAGTGGGGCCTGCGGAAGCGCGACGTCGTGATCGTCCGGGGCGAGGCCGCGAGGCACAAGCTCGTGGAGGTGCCGGACGGGACCGGGGTGCCCGGGAGAGGCTGAACCGCCAAGACGCCGAGGATGCGCCGAGAACGCCAAGGGAGCGAGGAAGGGGCTACGCCCTCTCGACCTTGGCGCACTTGGCGGGACCTTCGCGCCTTGGCGGTTTCTACCTAACGGATGCGAGGGATGGCGTCGGCGATCTCTCTCGCGCCGACGCCGACCGGGCCCGCGGCGCGGCCGGCGCGGAGGTGGAGGAACGCGGCCTGCAGCGCGATCGACTCGACGGCGGCGGGGTCGCGGGGGCGGTGGCGGGCGAGCAGCGCGCCGCAGAGGCCCGCGAGGACGTCGCCGCTGCCGCCCGTGCCGAGCGCGGGCACGCCGCCCGGCAACACGCTGAGGGGCTCGCCCGTCACGATGGGGAACGCGCCCTTGTAGATGGCCGGCGCGACGGCGCGGAGGCGGGCGGCGGTGGCGAGGCGATCGCCCTCGAGTTCCTCCCGGGGCGTGCCGAGGAGCGCCTGCGCCTCGCCCGCGTGCGGCGTGATCAGGCGCGGGAACGGCGACGGCGCGGCCGGGATGGCCTTCAGCGCGTCGGCGTCGAACACACACGGCTGGGGCGCGTCCCGCCACAACGCGCGCACCTCGTCGTCCGCGGCTCGCCCGAGGCCCGGACCCACCACCAGCGCGTCGTAGCGGTCGTACTCGCCGCGCTCGCGCACCATCACCTCGGGCGGAAGCGCGCCGAGGCGCCCCCACGCCGCCTTCGGGACACAGAGCGTCACGAGACCCGCCCCGCCCCGGAGCGCCCCGAGGCACGCGAGCACCGCGGCCCCGGCGAGCTCCTCGCTGCCGGCGACCACCCCGACGTGCCCTCGGGCCCACTTGTCGTCGCCCGCGGCGAACGCGGGGATGGCGACCTCGTCCACGAGCTCGGCCTCCGGCGGCTCGCCCCGGAGCTCGAGGCCGATGTCCACGAGCTCGAACGGCACGGGGCGCGTGAACAGGAAGGGCTTGAGCCGCCCGATGGTGACGACGAAGTCGGGCTCCGGGAAGTCGCCGACGCGGCGGCCCGTGTCGGCGTCGATCCCGGTCGGTACGTCGACGGCGACGAGCGGCGCGTCGAAGGGTGGCGGGGGCGGCAGCGCGAGGGGGGCGCGTTGGCCGGTGCCGAAGACGGCGTCCACGACGAGGTCGGGCGCGGGCTGCTCGCCCAGGAGCCCGAGGCGCTCGCACACGGCGTGGTGCACCTTCGCGTCCGGCGTCGCCGGCGGCAGGAGAGCCCGGCAGCGAGGCGCCCAGCCCCGGACGGCGAGGTGCCGGGCGATCACGTACCCGTCGCCGCCGTTGTTGCCGGGCCCGCAAAGCACGAGGGGCCGCCGCGCGTCGGGCCAGCGGCGGGCGATCGCGTCGGCGACCCGGTGCCCCGCGTGCTCCATGAGCACCGCGCCGGGGATCCCCACCTCTACGATCAGCCGCCGGTCGAGCTCGCGGATGACGGACGCACGGGAGATCGGGAGGCGGCCCATCGGTCCGACCTATCCCGACGCGCGGCCACGCGTCGCGTTCGATGCCAACTCCGTTTGGTCGGGCGCGCCGACGAAAGCGTTTGTCACGAAATGTCACGAAAGGGTCTCCATTCCCCTCGGCCGGCGTGCCGCGGTAGGATCGAACCGAGGTCCGAGGACGGGCCGACCAAACACGAGCCAGGAGGTGCGCGTGGAGCGGGGACGAAGGTCTCAGGCTGGCTTTTCGCTGGTCGAGCTGATGATCACCGTCGCGATCATCGGCGTGCTCGCCGCCATCGCGGTGCCGCAGTTCACGGAGATGCAGCTGAAGGCGAAGCGGGCGGAGCTGCCCGGCAACGTCGACGGCATCCGCACCTCCGAGATCATCTACGACGCGACCTTCGACACCTTCCTCGAGCTCCCGGTCATGCCGCGCGACGACGCGTCGCTCGACAAGAAGATGATCCCGTGGGTGGTCTCCGACCCCAACTGGGATCTCGTGGGCTGGGAGCCGGACGGCGAGGTCCGCGGCAACTACATGGTGACGCTGCTCAGCCCGATCAAGTTCTCGGTCGTCGGCCGCAGCGACTGCGACGACGACGACGCGCTCGCCGAGTACACCGCGAGCGAGAACACCACGGCCACCATCACCGAGATCCGCTCGAAGCTCTACTGAAGGAGGGCGAGGTAGCGGCGCACGCTCTCCTCGAGGCCCATGAACAGGGCGTCGCCGATCAACGCGTGCCCGATGTTGTACTCCTCGACCGCGGGGACGGCGTCGACCAGCGCGCGCAGGTTGTGCAGGTTGAGCCCGTGCCCGGCGGCGACGGCGAGCCCGAGGGCGCGGGCCCGCGCGCACGCCCGCGCGTGCCGCGCGAGGTCGGCCACGTCGCCCTCCGCGTAGCGTGCCGTGTTGAGCTCGATCATGTCGACGCCGTCGAGGCGGGCGCCCTCCACCTGCGCCTCGTCCGGGTCGATGAACACCGACACGCGGATCCCGGCCTCGGCCAGCCGCGCCGAGAAGGCCACGACGGCGCCCCGGTGGCGAACGACGTCGAGGCCGCCCTCGGTGGTGACCTCGCCGGGGCGCTCCTCGACGAGCGTGACGCGGTGCGGCCGGACGTCGAGGAGCACCCGGAGCATCTCCTCGGTGCACGCGGCCTCGACGTTGAGCTCGGTCTGGACCGACGCGCGGATGCGGTGCAGGTCGTGGTCCTGGACGTGCCGGCGATCGCCCCGGAGGTGCACCGTGATCTGGTGCGCGCCCGCTTTTTCGGCGATCAACGCGGCGAGCAGCGGGTCGGGGTACCGCGCGCGGCGTGCCTGCCGCAGCGTCGCGACGTGGTCGACGTTCACACCGAGTCGGCGCATCGGAAGTTCTCAGTCGTCAGTGGTCAGTTGTCAGTGCGCGGGTCAGCGAATCGGCCGCCGACTCGGCGAAGGCCGCTTCGGCGTGCTCGACCATGACGCGGACGACCGGTTCGGTGCCGCTGGCGCGTACTACCACGCGGGCGCCCGCCGCGCGCAGGCGTTCCTGCTCGGCCGTAGTGCGGGCGACGCGGTCGCCGGGCGTCCGGACCGCGCGGGTGGACTGGGCGAACGGGACGTAGCCGGCGAGCCTCTCGCCGAGGGTGCGCGGGTCCGGGAAGAGGGCGCGGAGCCCGGCGACGAGGCCGTCCGCGGTCGGGAGGGCGTCGGCGAAGAGCAGGTGGCCGGACGGCTCGCCCCCGAGCCGGGCCCCGTGGGCCTTCATCGCCGCGGCGACGTGGGCGTCGCCGACGGGGGCGCGCACGAGCCGCCTCCCCTCCCCCGCGAGCGCCGCCTCGAGCCCGCCGTTCGTCATCACCGTCCCGACGACGACCTCGCCGGCCCTGCAGAGCCACAGGATCGCGTCGCCGTCGAGCACGCGCCCGTCGGGGTCGCAGACGGCCACGCGATCGCCGTCGCCGTCGAGCGAGATCCCACCGTCGGCGCCCGCTTCGCGGACGCGCTCGGCCATGACCTCCGGGTGCAGCGCGCCGCACCCGTGGTTGATGGCGCCGTCGCCGTCGCCGACGGCGATCACGCGCGCGCCGAGCGCGCCCAGCACCTGCGCGGCCAGGCGGGTCGCCGCCCCGTTCGCCGTGTCGAGGACCAGCGTGCGCCCGGCGAGCCACCGCTTGCGCGGCACCACGGCGAGCACGCGGCGGACGTAGTCGGCGCCGGCGTCGCGGCGCTCCTCGACCCCGCCGGGCTCGTCGGCGAGGCGGATGGGCAGCTGGAGCTGGCCCTCGATCGCCGCGCGGACGCCGCCCTCCACCTTGTGCCCGCCGGGGCCGAGCGCCTTCAGCCCGTTGTCGTGGGCGGGGTTGTGGGACGCCGTGACCATGACGCCGCCGTCCCACCCGTGCCCCGCGACGAGCGCGGACAGCCCCGGCGTCGGCAACACCCCGCAGCGGATCGCGGTGCCGCCCGCGGCGCAGATGCCGGC
Organism: Myxococcota bacterium; assembly: GCA_049322475.1. GTDB lineage: Bacteria > Myxococcota_A > UBA796 > UBA796 > SXON01 > JBMOQZ01. Next base: position 44,451 of record JBMOQZ010000295.1, read on the forward strand.
GACCACCGCGGCCTCCAGCATCGGGCCGCTCGGGCGCGTGTCTCTCGCCACGGCGATCCGCGGGCCGACGACGCCGACCATCGCGTTGCCGAGCGCCATGGCGAGCTCCGGGCCCACCTCGAGGTTGGCGCGCCCACGCACGCCGTCCGTCCCGAACTTCCTGCTCATTTGCGCACCACGGGGATCGTCGCCGGTTTCACCTCGATCACCTCGACCTTGTCGCCGCCCGGGTGGACCACCTGGTAGCGCAGGCCCTCGTCGCCGGGGCGAGCCTCGCCCGACGGCGCGGCGAAGCCCTCCGGGACGTGGACGAGCACGTTGACCTCCTCCGGGTCGATCTCGCCGATCTGCTCGAGCGGGCCGCGGATCTTCACGGTGACCTCGCCGACGTCGGTGGCGTAGTTGGCGTCGCGCACCATCACCGGCACACGCTCGAACGTGCGCACGTCCACGGCGGGCTCGACGTCGACGCTCACGGCGACGGTGCCCGCCCCGGAGACGGTGAGCTGGCCCTTCTTCACCGCGAGCCCGACGTCGAACTCGACGTCCTCGCGCAGGCCGCTGACGTCGATCACGTCGGTCGCGACCTCGTCCATCGCGCGCAGCACCGAAGAGGGGCCGACGAGCTCGACCCGATCGGGCTTCACCGCGACCCCCACGAGGCGGAAGCCGTCGGCGACGACGCCGTCGGTGGCCGGCACCACGCGCACGCGGCGCTTCTGCACGCGGTCGAGGCGGACCTTGAGCTGGGTGGGCGAGATCGAGGTCACGCGCACCTGGGGCGGTAAGCCCGTGATGGGGCGCTCGGTGAGATCGACGTTGACGTCGCCGTCCTTCGCGCGGGAGAGGTCGAGCGCGATGGACAGCTCCTTCTGGCGGACGGAGCGCACGAAGGCCTGCACGCCCTCGACGGTGAGCGTGGCGGTCTCGAGCGGCGGCTCGACCGGGACGAGGCCCTCGGGGAGCTTCCAGTCGAGGCGCACCTTCGCCCGCTCCTCCACCACCTGCTCGCTCTGGACCCAGATCCACGCCATCAGCGCGAACGCGAGCGCGACCCCCTTGTACGCGAAGTTGCCGAGCAGCGCCCGGCGCAGCTCGTCGAGGAAGCCGCGGAGCTTCATGGCGCCCCCTTGCGCGCCTTGTCGGCCTGGAACGTCTCCAGCAGGCGCTCGCGCATCTCGTTCGCGTCGGCGACGGGCTGGACCTCGCCGGCGATGACGAGCGACACGGTGCCGCGCTCCTCGGACACGATGATGACCACGGCGTCCGTCTCCTCGGTCAGCCCGATCGCCGCGCGGTGCCGGGTGCCGTAGAACCGCGACACGTCCTTCGACAGCGAGAGCGGCAGGAACACCTTCGCGGCGAGGACCTTGTCGTTCTGGATCACGACGGCGCCGTCGTGCAGGGGGCTCGTGGGGTGGAACACCGCGAGCAAGAGCTCGCTCGAGACGCGTGCGTCGAGGCGGTTGCCGCCGTCGGCGTACTCCTCGAGGCTCGCCTCGCGCTCCAGCGCGAGGAGCGCGCCGATGCGGCGGCTCGCCATCACGAAGCTGGCGCGGACCATCTCCTCCATCGCGTTCTGGGCCGGCTGCGACGTGAAGCTGGGGAACAGCCGGCCCCCCGCGCCGGCGAGGCCGCGCTTGATGTCGCTCTGGAACAGGATGATGACGGCGAGCACGATGTAGACGAAGAACTTCTCGAGCATCCAGTGGACGGCGTAGAGCTCCAGCCGGCCGGAGAGCACGTACAGCACCAGCGCGAGCAACAGGCCCACGAGGCTCTGGAAGGCGCGCGTGCCCCGCATGAGCAGGAGCGCGCGGTACACGACGTACCAGAGGAGCGCGATGTCGACCGCGTCCGTCCAGCGCATGTTCCCGAAGTAGGCGGCGAAGAGGCTCACGCGCGCAGCGCCTCCCACACTTTGAGCGCCCGGACGGTCGCCGCGACGTCGTGCACGCGGATCCACGCGGCGCCGGCGTCGGCGCAGTGCAGCGCCACGGTGAGCGAGCCCTCGAGCCGCTCCGCGGGGTCGGCCACGCCGGTGAGCGCGCCGAGGAAGGACTTCCGCGACGCCCCCACGAGAACCGTTCGGTCGGAGGTTCGCCGAGGGAGGTCCCGGAGCAGCGCGACGTTGTGCGCCGCCGTCTTGGCGAAGCCGAGGCCGGGGTCGACGACCACGTCGTGGACGCCGGCGAGCCGGGCGTCGCGGGCGCGCGCGTCGAGCCAGGCCCAGACCTCGCCGCAGACGTCGTCGTAGGTCGCGAGCGACTGCATGGTCGCGGGCTCGCCGCGCATGTGCATCAGCACGAGCCCGGCGCCGGCCTCGGCGACCGTCGGGAACATCGCGGGGTCGGCGCCGCCGCTCACGTCGTTGACCAGCGATGCACCCGCCTCGATGGCGGCGCGGGCCACCGACGCGCGGCGGGTGTCGACGCTCACGGGCCCCGCCTTCGCGAGGGCGCGGATCACGGGGAGGACACGGGCGACCTCCTCGTCGGGCGCGACGGCCGCGGCGCCGGGGCGCGTGGACTCGCCGCCGACGTCGACCACCTGGGCACCCTCGGCGAACAGGCGCGCGCCGTGCGCGATCGCGGCCTCCGCGTCGAAGTAGCGCCCCCCGTCCGAGAACGAGTCGGGGGTCACGTTGACGATGCCCATGATCCGCATGGTGGCGGGCACCTATCCGGGCGCGCGGGCGCTGACTCAAAAACGAAGCGAGCCCTCCGAACGGAGGGCCCGCCTGCCTGACCGGTCCGACCCTACGCGACCGACGCGTCGGGCTCCGGGAAGACCGGGTTCAGCCCGCTCACGATCCGCTCGAACTCGGTCCCGTCGATCGTCTCCTTCTCGAGGAGCACCTGCGCGATCTTGTGGAGGATGTGCAGGTTCTGGACGAGGATGTTCCGGGCGCGGTCGTAGCCCTGCTGGACGAGGCGGGTGACCTCGCCGTCGATCTTCTGGGCGGTGTCCTCGCTGTAGTCGACGCTGGTGCGACCGAAGTCCTTGCCGAGGAAGACCTCGTCGGAGCGGTTGCCCCACGCGACCGGGCCGAGCGCGTCGCTCATGCCGTACTCGCAGATGAGCGCCTTCGCGATGCGCGTGGCCTGCTTGATGTCGCCGGCCGCGCCCGTCGAGTAGTCGCTGAAGAGGATCTCCTCCGCGGCGCGCCCGCCCATCGCGTACGCCAGCATCGTGGTGAGCTGGGTGCGCGACATGCAGAGGCGGTCCTCCTGGGGGAGGTACTGCGTGAGACCGAGCGCCATCCCGCGGGGGATGATGGTGATCTTGTTGACGGGATCGGCCTCGGGGCTCATCCGCGCGACGATCGCGTGGCCGGCCTCGTGGTACGCCGTGCGGCGCTTCTGCGCGTCGGACAGGACGAGCGAGCGGCGCTCGGTGCCCATCGCGACCTTGTCCTTCGCCGTCTCGAGATCGTGCTGGTCGATCTTCTTCTTGTTGGCGCGGGCCGCGAGCAGCGCGGCCTCGTTGATGACGTTCTCGAGGTCGGCGCCGGAGAACCCCGGGGTCCCCTTCGCGATCTGCTCGAGGTTCACGTCCTCGTCGAGCGGCGTGCGGCGCGCGTGGACCTGAAGGATGCCGAGGCGGCCGCGCACGTCGGGCGCCGGCACCACCACGCGCCGATCGAAGCGGCCGGGGCGGAGCAGCGCGGGATCGAGCACGTCGGGCCGGTTGGTCGCCGCGACGAGGATGACACCCTCGGCGGAGTCGAACCCGTCCATCTCCACGAGGAGCTGGTTCAGGGTCTGCTCGCGCTCGTCGTGCCCGCCGCCGAGGCCCGCGCCGCGGTGACGGCCGACCGCGTCGATCTCGTCGATGAAGATGATGCACGGGGCCTGCTTCTTGGCCTGCTCGAAGAGGTCGCGCACGCGGCTCGCGCCGACGCCGACGAACATCTCGACGAACTCGCTGCCGGAGATGCTGAAGAACGGCACCCCCGCCTCGCCCGCGACGGCGCGCGCGAGCAGCGTCTTGCCGGTGCCCGGCGAGCCCATGAGCAGCACGCCCTTCGGGATGCGGCCGCCGAGGCGCGTGAACTTCCGCGGATCCTTCAGGAACTGGATGATCTCCTCGAGCTCCTCCTTCGCCTCGTCGGCGCCGGCGACGTCCGCGAAGGTGATGCGCTTGCCGGACTCGGACAACAGCTTCGCGCGCGACTTGCCGAAGCTCATCGCCTTGCCGCTGCCCACCTGGAGCTGGCGCATGAAGATCACGAAGAGCGCGAAGAGCAGGACCAGCGGCACGACGTTGATGAGCATCGTGACGGCGGTGCTGTCGCGGTTCTCCGCGAACTCGGTCACGACCTTCTTCTCGGCGAGCTTCTCGAGGTAGTAGTCCGAGTCGATGGGACCGGTGGTGCGCACCTTCGTGCCGTCCACGCCGACGCCCGTGACCGTCGTGCCCTTGACCTCGAGCTTCTGGATGTCGCCCCGGTCGATGAGGGTGACGAGCTCGGAGAACGGGATGGCCCGCTCCTCCACGATGTTGCGTTGGGCGCCGACGGCGACCACCGCGAACACGAGGATCACGAAGAAGACCATCATCCACATCGAGCGGTTTCGCATCTTGGTGCGCTGTCTCCTGCCTGCTTGCCTGTCCAAATCCTACCCGGCCCGTCCCCTCGGCACCAACAACTTCGCCAGTGCCTCGGCCTCATCGGGCGTCTCGACGTCATCGAGCACCCGGTTCCGACGCTCCATTCCGCATCGGTCGCAGCGATACAAAAGCAGACGATCCGGGCCGGTGACGACGAGCTCGACCGGGACGAGCACGCCGCCGCACCCCGCCGCGCGATCGCCCGGGACGACGTCCACGTGCATCGAGTGGAGGCAACGCGGGCAGTGATCGCGGGGGCGGCGACCGCCCTTCGGGACGTCGAAGCCGCACGTGACGCACCGGAAGGCCTCGTCGCGCTGGATCGGGTTGGTGCGCACCTGCGCCTCGCCCGCACGCGCGAGGCACACGCGCAAAAGCCGCTTGCCGTCGAGGGACTCCCAATCGTCGGGGACGTCGGCGCCGCGGGCCCGCGCGGCGGCGACGAGCCGGGGGCGCAGGTCGCGCCCGTCGCGGTCGAGCCACGCTCCCCAGCGCTTGATCTCGCCGCGCGATCGCGCCGCCAGCAGGGTCGCGAGGTCCATGCCTTGCGCCGTACCCCGCGCGGGGTGAAGGTGCGGCATGCGCCTGTTCGCCGCCCTGCTGCTCGCCGCGACCGCCGGCGGCCCCTCGCTCGAGGTGGAGCAGCAGATCTTCCAGGTGGAGGCGCATCGCCTCGCGCCGTCCGCCCTCGGCTCGCTCGCGAAGGACCCCGATCCCGCCGTGCGGGCCCGGGTCGCCCGCGCGCTCGGGCGCCTGCGGGACGGCGAGGCCCGCTCTTTGCTCGACGCGCTCGCCGGCGACGCCGACCCGGGCGTTCGGAAGGAGGCGGCGTTCGCGCTGGGGATGACCCCCGACGCGGGCGAGCTCCTCGGCAAGCGCTGGAAGGTGGAGCAGGACGTGGAGGTCCAGCGGGCGGTGGTGCTCGCGTGGGGGCGCCAGGGTGGCACCGACGCGGTGGACCGGCTGATGCTGCAGCTGAACGGGCCCGTCCGTCTCGAGGCGGCCGACGCGCTCGGCCGGCTCGGCATCCGCAAGGTGCAGGGGTCGCAGGGGGACAACGTCGTCGCGGCGCTCCTGGAGACCTTCGACTTCCCCATCGGCGAGACGCGGCGACGCGCGGCGTGGGCGCTCTCCCGGATGGGGCTCGCCCGCACGTCCGACGACAACGCCATGCGGATGCGCCGGCTGGTGCTCGAGGACGGCGACGCGCGGGTGCGGGCGTGGGTGCTGCGCGCCTGGGCCGGGGTCGCCGGCGAGGGCGCGCGGGCCGAGGTCCTCGCGCGGACCGCGGAGGACCGCGACGCGTCGGTGCGCGTCGCGACGGCGCGGGCGATCGACCGCCACGGCTGGAAGGGGGCAGGCCCCATCCTCGCGCGCCTGCTCGCCGACGACGACCCCGGCGTCCGTCTCGAGGCGATCGGCGCGGTCGGGAGCTGCCCCGGCGTGGACGCGAAGGGGCTGCTCATGGCCGCGTGGGCGTCGGGCTCGCCCGTGGAGCGGGCCGCCGCGCTACGCGCGTTGGACGCGAAGGGCGCGCTGCCGGCGGGGCACGCGGAGCTCACGGGCCCCGAGCACCCGATGGTGGTGCGCATGGCGGCCGTCGAGGCGCTGAAGGACCGCAACAAGCTGCTCTCGCTCGCGCTCCGCGCCGAGGAGCCCGCGATCCGCAGCGCGGCGGCGGGCGCGTTGCTCGACGACGAGGCCCCGCGGCCGGTCGAGCTCGTGGAGCTGCTCAAGGCGAAGGACACCGCGATCTCGCAGGCCGCGGCGGACACCCTGCGTGAGCACCCCGACCCGATGGCGGAGCGGCCTCTGCTCGATCTGCTGGCCCGGCGAGACCTGCCGTCCGAGGTGGCGGAGACGGCGGTGCGCGCGCTCGCGGCGATCTACGCCACCGGGCGGGTGCCGCGTCCGGGCGCGGACGCCGCGGCGGCGCTGACGCCGTGGCTCCGGCTGCGGCGGCTCGCCGACGAGGCCCCGCGCCGCGCGGCGTTGTTGAAGATCGAGCTTCCGACGCCGAAGCACCCCGCGCGGAAGGTGCCCGCGCTCGCCGACGTCCTTCGCGTCCGGTCCGCGCGCGTGTTCACGAACGAGGGCGAGCTGCGCATCGCGCTGGCGCCGGAGGAGGCGCCGTACACCGTCTGGAACTTCGCGCGGCTCGCCGACGAGAGGTACTTCGACGGCCTCGTGTTCCACCGCGTCGTGCCGGATTTCGTGGCACAAACGGGCGACCCCCGCGGCGACGGGTGGGGGGGGCCCGGGTACGAGATCCCCGACGAGATCAACCCCCTCTCCTACCGGCGCGGGACCGTGGGGATGGCGCTGTCCGGGCCCGACACCGGCGGGAGCCAGTGGTTCGTGACCTTGTCCGACCAACCCCACCTCGACGGCGGTTACACCGCCTTCGGTCACGTCAGCTACGGGATGCGCGTGGCCGAGGCGTTGAGCGTGGGAGATCGGATGGAGAGGGTGGTGATCGAGCGGCTGTGATCAGCAGCCCGAGTAGTAGTAGTAGTAGAACCCTCCCACAGGCCGGAGGAACTCGAGGGAGCCCGCGTCGCCGTAGACGTACTCGACGCCCGCGTCGGGCCTGTCGTAGGCTACGGGGAACCACCCCCCGTAGCCGTCGACGTACACGAGGACGGCGTCCACGAGCTCGTACGGCGCGCCCCCGTATGTGTACCGCTCGGCGAAGGCCCAGTCGTAGTCCAGCAGGCCGTCGAGGTCGCCTTCCCGCCAGTGGATGTCGCCGCTGCCGCAGTGATCCCCCACGGCGGTGGAGCCGACGAGGCCGGAGAGATCCCAGCTCCACTCGCAGCCGGGGCAGCTCTGCGCCGACGGGCCCTCGTAGCGGAATTCGCCGCTCGCGACGCAGACCCAGTCTTCCACGCGCGCCCCGAAGTAGGCCCAGCCGAAGGTGCCGGAGACGAAGTCCTCGCCGTCCGCCTCGAACGAACCGATCCAGTAGGCGGTCGCGCCGCCCGTGTCGCAAGGGCCTTCCGTCGTGTGGTCGGAGTCGGTGTCCTCGAGCGTCGGCGTGGTCCCCTCGTCCGGTGCGGTCTGGCGCGGGGTGGTCTCGCCGTCGTCGACCTTTCCGGTGTCCGTGTCGGGCAGAGGGCAGGCCGTGAGGCAGAGCAGGGGGAGGAGGCGCATGACGGCAGCGTAGCTCGGGGGGCGGACAAATTTTGGCAGGGGGGTCGGATAACGTGGGGGCATGAACGCTCCACGACCGGAAGGCGTGGGCTGGCTCGACGCGTCCGTGGCGTCCGAGGCGGCCCTTCGTGCACACGTGCGGGAAGTCCACGCGCTGGACGTCGAGCTCGCGTGGGTGCTCGCGTGGCTCCGCGGCCAGCCGCTGGAGACGCTCGGATACACGAGCTGGGAGAGCTTCCGCGACGAGCGCGTCGACTGGGCCGAGGCCTGGGTGCGCGAAATGGTCCGGCTCGTGCTGAGCGGCCTCCCCCGGGTGGTCGCCGCGGTCGCGGCGGGGGAGGTGCCGGTCGGCCTCGCGGTGCAGGCGCCCGGCTGGTGCAAGCCCGAAGACCAGGAGGCGTGGCTCGCGAAGGCGCGCGCGGGCAAGCTCCCGCCGCGGCCGAAGAAGACGCGTGTCGCCCGGATCGAGCTCGGGGAGGAGGACGCGAAGATCGTGTGGCTCGCCCGGCACGAGGCGCGGTTGCTCTCGGGCCTGCGGCTGCAGGACTGGGAGGCGGACGCGTGGATCCTCGACGCGTGGCGCCACCGGCGGCACGACCTCGTGGAGCGGGCGCTCGCGCCGGCGCCGAAGCCCGAGCGGGCGCGGCTGGACTGGGACGACGCGCCGGCCTCGCTGGAGGAGGGGCTCGCCCGGCTGGAGGTCATCCAGGAAGCGCGGCGGACGCGCGCGCTCGATCTGGGCGCGGCGTACGCGCACGTCGTGAAGAAGCGGCTGCACCGGGCATGGGGGTACCCGAACGTCGAGGCCTTCTGCGTCGAGGTGTTCGGCTGCAGCGCGCGGACGATGCAGCGCTACCGGGAGCTCGGCGAGGCCGTGCGGCGCTTCCCACCGCTGGTGGAGCTGCCGCTCACGAAGGCCACGGCGGTCGCGCGGGTGGCGAGGAGCTGGGACGTCGAGCGGTGGGTCGCGGTCGCGAAGCGGGTCGGCGTCACCGAGCTGCAGGCGGCCGTCGCGCACGTCGAGGCGGGCGCGCTCTTGCTCGAGGCGTACGAGGAGGCGATGGCCAAGACGACAACGACTGTCGCGCTGGATAGCGTGAAGCGGCGGGTGCCCCCTCCCCTGACCGACAAGGTGTTCCCGGAGCTCCTCACCGCGGCGATCTGGCTCCTCTCGCTGAAGATCCCGCCCCAGCGGGGGTTCGGCGTGGTGAAGGAGCGTGACGACTTCGTCTGCTCCAACCCGGAGTGCAGGCGACGCGCGTTACGCAACCACGCCCATCACCGGGACTGGCGATCGCACGGAGGCGGCAACGAGCCCGACAACGGGGAGTGCCAGTGCGGGTCGTGTCACCTGCGGCTCACTCACGCCGGGCACGTGCGGCAGGAGAAGGTGGGGGAGGCGTGGGTGTGGCACTACCCGGGGAGGGTGGTGACCGTGTTCCCGGGGCCGAGGATCGAGTATCCGGAGTACCTGCTGAGGGTCAGCATCCGTCGAGGTAGTAGGGGTAGAAGGAGCCGTACGCGGAGGGCCGGTACGCCGTGACGTGGCTGGCGTCACCGTAGGTCTGGTAGATGCCGTACAAAGGCAGGGTGAACGCGAAGACGACCCACCCATCGCCCACATCGAGGAGGATGTTGTCTTCGAGGTACAGCGGGGTGCCGTTGTAGTCGTAGACGTAGGAGTCCGCGAAGGCCCAGGCGTAGTCGAAGTAGCCCCCCCAGGCCCCGTCAAAGAGCCCGAAGTCGTCGCAAGCATCGCCGACCGCGACCGTGTCCGTCAGGCCGCCGAGGTCCCAGGCCCACGTGCAGTCCGGGCAACCCAGCCCGCCCTCGTACGGGAGGTCGCCCTCGAGCCGACAGACCCAGTCCCGTTCGACCATGCCGTAGTAGCCGACGCCGAAGCGCGCCGAGACGTAGTCGGCGCCGTCCGCTTCGAAGGCGCCGATCCAGTAGGCCGCAGCGAGCCCGGTGTCGCAGTCCACGTCGGCATCCGTGTCGAGGTCGGTGTCGACGTCGGACACGTGGGTGTCTGGCGGGTCGGTCTCCCGGTCGCGAGTTGGCGTCTCCTCGTTCGGCGCCGCCTTGCCGGTGTCCGTCTCCGGGAGGGGGCATGCGGCAAGGAGCAGCGCGGGCAGGAAGCGCATTCAGCGGGCCTCCGGGTAGTAGTGGTAGTAGCTCGGGACGCCCGCGGCGGGGCTCCGGTAGAACGTCACGTAGCTTGCGTCGCCGACCGTCTGGTAGATGCCGTACGCGGGGAGGTTGAACGCGACGACCACCCAGTCGTAGCCGGGCACGCGGGCGAGGACGTTGTCTTCGAACGTGAGCGGCGTGCCGTCGTAGACGTACACGTAGGTCTCGGCGAACGCCCAGCTGTAGTCGAGTTGTCCGTCGAGCTCGCTCGGGCCGGGGGACGCGAAGTCGCAATACCACCCCTCCGCGAGCGTCTCGGTCAGCCCGGAGAGGTCCCACGCCCACGTACAGTCGGGGCACCCGCTCGCCGAGAGGTCTTCCTCGAAACGGAGGTCGCCGTCGATCCGGCAGACCCAGTCCTGCTCGCAGTAGTCCCACCACCGAAGGCCGGCGCGCGCGGACACGTAGGCGGACCCGTCGGCTTCGAAGCTGCCCCACCACCAAGCGGCGATGCCCGAGTCGCACCCGGCCGTGCCGCCGTCCTCCTCGTGTGTGTCGCGCGGAGCCCCCGCCCCTCCGGTCGCCGAGTCGACGGGCTCGGAAGCGGGCGCGGCCCGCTCTTCCGTCCCGCAGGCCACGAGCAACGAGAGGAGCCGCATCTCCTCAGAGTAGCCCTCCCGTTCGAGGGTCGCTCCGCCTGCCGCCGCCGGCACGTCCGACCGGGAACTCCCGTCGTACAATCGACCGATGGCCCCCCTCACGGAAGACCAGTCGGACCTGCTCGCGGCGCTGGATCGCCTGGATCGCCGGGCGCTCGAAGACGCGTCGCCCGAGGCCGTCGCCGCCTCGGCCGGGACCATCCTGCGGACGCCCGCGCTCGACGACGGTTGGCGCGACGTGGTCGCAGGCCGGATCGCACACGCGGTCGCGACGGCGAGGCTCGCGAGGGATCGCCGCCACCTCGAGATCCTCAACGAGATCGCACGCATCGCGTCCGAGGACCTGCACCTCGGACCGATGCTCCAGCGCATCACCGACGCGATGCGACGGAAGTTCGGGTGGGAGTTCGCGGCCTGCATCTTCATCGACCACGAGGCCGGCCGCTTCACCTGCCAGGCCGTGTCCTCCGCCGTCCCGACGGACGTGTACGTCGGCTACGGGCGCGAGCTCGGGAGCGGCGTGGTCGGCGAGGTCGCGGCCACCGGGCGGGCCCTCCTGCTCGACGACGTCCGCGAGCACCCCAACTACGTCGAGACCCTCCCCGGCGCGCTCTCGGAGCTGTGCGTCCCCGTCAAGACGGGCGGGCGCGTGGTCGCGCTGCTGAACCTCGAGAGCACGCGGCTCGGCGCGTTCCGCGACCAGGTGGAGGTGCTGGAGCAGGTCGCGGAGCAGATCGCCGGCGCCATCGCGAACGCGAGAGTCCACGCCGAGCTCCGCCGTCGGACGGCGCACCTCGAGATGATCGGCGAGATGTCGCGCGCCGCGCTCGAGGCGTCCGACCTCGCCGGCCTGCTCGAGCGCATCGCCTGGGCCCTCTACGAGCGGCTCGGCATGTCCGTCGTCGCCATCGCGCTCTGGCACGAGGAGACCCGCGAATTCGAGCTCGCCGCCCACGTCGGCGACGTGCCCCTCAACGTGGGGATCGGCAAGCGCTGGACCGCGGGCGAGGGCATCTGCGGACGGGCGATCCGGACGCGCGCGACCCAGGTGGTGACCGACGTCCGGTCGGATCCCTCCTACATCGCGATGAACGAGGACGTCGTCGCCGAGTGTGTGGCGCCCATCCAGCACGGCGGTCGCGTGCTCGGCGTGCTGAACCTCGAGTCCATCGACGCGGACGCGTTTCCCCGCGAGACGGTGCAGATGCTCGAGACCGTCGCCGACCAGCTCGCCGGCGCGGTGGCCGCCGCGCGCGGCCGCGGATGATCCGCCTCGGCGCCTTCCAGCTCGACGCGCCCCTCGGCGCGGGAGGCATGGGCGAGGTCTGGCGGGCGCGGCACGTCGGTCAGGGGACGCCGGCCGCCGTCAAGGTCCTGACCGCGAAGGTCGCGCGGCACCCGTGGTTCGCGTCGGCGTTCCGCGCCGAGGTCCGCGCGGTCGCCGGCCTCGACCACCCGAACGTCGTGATGGTGTTCGACCACGGCGAGGCCTCGGAGGAGGCCGAGGAGGCGACCGCGGGGCGGCTCGCGGCGGGGAGCCCCTGGCTCGCGATGGAGCTCGCCGGAGGGGGCACGCTGGAGGCCCGGCGTGGGCGCACGAGCTGGGCGGAGCTCCGGGAGGTCCTGCTCGCGCTGCTGGACGCGCTCGCCCACGCCCACGCCGCCGGAGTCGTGCACCGCGACATCAAGCCCGAGAACGTGCTGCTGGCCGGCCGCGAGGACCTCCGGCCCGGCCCCTGGCTCAGCGACTTCGGGATCGCGCACGCCGCGGAGCGGGACGCGCGCGCCGGGCTCGTCGAGTCGGCCGCGGGGACGCCCGCGTTCATGGCCCCGGAGCAGGCGCGCGGGCGCTGGCGGGACTACGGACCCTGGACCGACCTGTTCGCGCTCGGGCGCACGGCCGAGTCGATGCTCGAGGGCGTGCGCCCCCCGCCGGGCTTCGACGCCTGGCTCTCGCGGCTGGTCGCGGACGACCCAAGCGAGCGGTTCCGCCGCGCCGCCGACGCCGCGCGCGGGCTGCTCCAGCTGGGAACGCGGCTCCCGGGCGCCCCCACGACGCCCTCCGGGCGCGAGCCGCCGCCCCTGCCGGGGACGTGGCGCCGCGCCGACGTCCCCCGGCCCTCCCCTCGCCTCACGGGCGCCGGCCTCGGCCTCGTGGGCCTCCGCGTCGTCCCCCTCGTGGGCCGCGAGCGGGAGCAGGACGCGGCGTGGCGCGAGCTCGCGGCCGCGCGGGAAGGGCCCCGCCTCCTCGTGCTGCGCGGGCCCGCCGGCGCGGGGAAGAGCCGGCTCGCCTCGTGGTTGTGCAAGCGCGCCGACGAGGTGGGCGGGGCGACCGTGCTGCGGGCGCTCCACTCCGTGCACCACGGACCCTCGGAGGGGCTCGCCGGGATGGCCGCGCGCCACCTGCGGACCGCCGGTCTCGCCCGGGAAGACGTTCGGGCGCGCGTCGCCGAAGTCCTCCGCGCGGAGGGCGTGGAGGACACGTACGAGGTCGAGGCGCTCACGGAGATCCTGTCCCCCGCCGGCGACGGCCCCGTGTGTTTCTCGAGCCCGGGCGAGGTCCACGCGGTCCTGCGCCGCATGGTCGAGCGCCTCGCGGCCGAGCGACCCGTCGTCGTGTGGATCGACGACGCCCACGAGGGAGTCGACGCGCTTGCCTGGGCCGGCACGCTGCTGGAGTCCCGCGCGCCGGTGCTGATCGTCGTGACCGTCGGCGACGAGGCGATCGCCGAGCGCCCCACCGCGCGCGCCGCGCTGGAGCGGCTCGCCGCGGGGTCCCGGACGATCGCGCTGGCGCCCCTCGCCGAGGCCGACGGCATCCGCATGGTGCGCGCCCTGCTCGGCGTGGAGGAGACCCTCGCCGCGCGCATCGCGGAGCGCGCCGGAGGCAACCCCCGATTCGCGCAGGAGGTGCTCGCGGAGCTCGCGCGGCGGGGGGCGATCGTCGCGACGGAGGCGGGCTTCGAGCTACGGGACGGGGCGCTGGACGCCGTGGACGTCGCCGGCGACGGCTCAGCGGCGATCGCCACCGCGCTGGCCCGCTGCGACGAGGCCGAGCGCACCGGTCTTCAAGCGGCGGCCGCGCTCGGGCAGCGGGTGGACGGCGCGGAGTGGATCGCCGTCTGCGCCCGCCTCGGAGTGCGGCCTCCGATGGCGGTCGTGGAGGGGTGGATCGAGCGGAGCCTCGCCCACGCGCACGACGGCGACCCCGCGCGCGGCTGGTCGTTCGCGCACGCCGGCATCCGCGACGTGCTCGAGCGCAGCGCCCGCGACGCCTCGCGGTGGGCGGACATCCACGCGGCGTGCGCGGACGTGCTGGCGACGCGATCGGGCCCGGGCGTCGCGGAGCGCCTCGGGCGACACCGCCTCGGGTCCGGGGCGGCGGAGTCCGCCGTGGATCCCCTCATCGGCGGGGGCGAGGAGCGCGTGCGGGCCGGCCGGCTCGCCGCCGCGCGCGTCCTTTTCGCCGAGTGCGAGGAGGCCATGACCCGCCTCGGGCTCCCGCCGGGGGACTCGAGGTGGGGCCGCCTCTGGTGCGCAGACGCCGGCGCCGCGCGGCTGATGGGCGACACGCGGGCGGCGCGCGCGCAGGCGGGCCGGGCGATCGCCGCCGGGCGCGCCCACGGGTGGGCACGGGAGCTCGCCCTGGGGCTGCTCGAGGACGCGATCGCGCTGGCGCAGCTCGGCCGCGTGCCGCCAGCCTGGCGACGTTGCATCGAGGCCGAGGACGTCGCGCGCGCGGGCGGCGTCGAGGACGTGTGGCGGCGCGCGCGTCACCACCGCGCGCGCGTCCTCCTGCAGCGCGGCGACCCCGTCCGTGCCGAGGAGATGGCCCGCGCGGCGCTGGAGTCCGCCGAGCGCGACGGCGATCCGATGAACGTCGGGGGCGCCTGCAGCACGATCGGGGCGTGCCAGCTGGCGGGGGCGCGGCCGGAGCGCGCGGCCCCGTGGTTCGAGCGCGCGCGCCGGGAGTACCTCGCCGCGGGGTACCGCAACGGCGTCGCCGAGGTCCAGAACCAGCTTGGCGAGATGGCGCGCCTCCGCGGCGACCTCGAGACGGCCGAGCGGCACTACCGCGCCTCGGCCGCGACGTACCGCTCGATGGGCGCGTGGAAGGGCGTGGTGCCGGAGGGGAACCGCGGGCTCGTCCGCCTCGCCCAGGGCCGCTTCGCGGAGGCGCGGCCCCTCTTCGAGCTCGCCCGCGACGCGTACGTCGCGCGGGGGCACGCCGCGCAGGCCGCCATCTACGCGACGCTCCTCTTGCCGTGTTTCGCGCACGCGCGCGACTGGCCGGCCTGGGACGCGGCGCTCGACGAGGCGGGCCGCGAGCTCCGCCGCGCGGGCCTCGCCGACGCCGACCTCGCCCGCACGCTGCGGCTCGCCGGAGACCTCGCCGCCGACGCGGGCGACGCCCCCCGCGCGAGGGTCGCCTGGGCCCTCGCGGCCGGCCAGCACGACCGCCTCGGGCAGGCCGTCGAGGCGAAGGCGGTCCGCGACCTCGCCGAGGGCGCGCGGCGCTGAGCGTCAGGCCGCGAGGATCCGCTCGTATGCGCGCGTCGTGCCGGCCACCATCCGCTCCACCGAGAACTCGGCCGCGCGGACCACCCCGCGGCCGGAAGGTTGGGTGAGGACCTCGCGCATCGCGAGCGCGAGCGCGCCCGGATCGCCGGGGGGGACGAGGAGGCCGGTGTCGCCGATGGCCTCGGGGATCCCCCCCACGCGGGAGCCCACGACCCGGCACCCGCAGGCCATCGCCTCGAGGATCACCTGCCCCATCCCCTCCTCCACCGACGGGTGCACGAACGCGTCGAGGCTGCGGAGCAGCCCGCCGAGGGCGTCGACGTGCCCGAGGAGCCGGACGTTCGGCCCCGCGCGCCGCTCGAGCTCGCCGCGCAAGGGCCCTTCCCCGGCGATCACGAGGGTGCCGGGCACCTCGCGCATCGCGTCGACGAGGTGGACGTGCCCCTTGTGCGGCACCAGCGCGCCCACGGCGCCGTACAGCGGTCCCGGCAGGTCGAGGCGCGGGCCGTCGGCGGGCGTCGGCACGCCGTCGTGGACGACGTGTACGTTCTCGATGCCCGCGCCGCGCAGCACCCGGGCGACGCCTTCGCTGACCGCCACGACGCCGGCGACCCGGCGGTACTTCCAGGCATGGCGGATCGCGAAGTCGACGCGCCGGTGGACGACGACCGGCAGCCCGCACAGCAGCGCGACGTCGTGCGCGTGCGAGGTGTGCGCGGCCACGAGGTCGTAGGGCACACCCCGGAGCGCGACGGCGTTGCGCGGGTCGTTGCCGGGACGGAGCGGCAGCGCCGGGGGCCCGACGAGCTTCGCGAGCGGGCTGTCGGGCACGCCGGCCCAGGCGTCGCCCGGGCGCCCGGCGAGGAGCCAGGCGAGCTGGCGCTGCCCCCCGCGGAGCTCGGTGGCGGTGTCGACGTGGAGGACCTTCACTCGACGCTCCTCGCCTCGAGCGTGACGCGCACGGGGCCGGCGCGCGTCTGGATCACGGCCTCGACGGGCACGCGGTCGGCGTCGTCGCTGAGCCAGACCGTCATGGCGTCCTTCACGTCGGGACCGTCCTCCCCGCGGCGGACGTGGACGGCGAGCCGGTCGCCCTCGTCGACGGCCGCGGCGACCACCTCGACGACACGCCGCCCGGTGAAGAGCGGGAAACGCGCCTCGCCGCCGGCGACGGCGTCCTCGCGCAGCCGGTAGAACGCCGAGACGGGGTCCTCCGCGCCGGGCGCCGCGGGGTAGCGGTCCTCCCACTGCTTCCACGCGCCGTCGATCAGCTGGGAGCGCGCGACCACGAGCGCGTCCGGCCCGAAGCGCATGTCCTGGTCCTGCTGGAAGCCGCCCTCGCGGAAGCGGGTGCGGTAACGGCCGGGCTCCGACCAGAGAAGATCGTCGATGGGGTACAGGGGGGCGAGCCAGCGAGCGCTCCTGCAACCCGCCTCGACGGCCCATGCTTCCCCGCGCGCGTGCAGGGTCGCCCAGGCCTCGCCGGCGTCCACCCCCATCCACGACACGCGCCACGCCAGCCGCTCGCCGTCGACGAGCGGCCCGGCGAGCGCGGCGGGCACGAGCCACATCACGTCGCCACGATAGCGGGTCCCGTCAGAAGCGCACGCTCCGTGACGCGCCGGTCAGCTCCGTCGGCCCGGAGGTCTGGAGCGCCGGCGGGGGCACCACCGCCGGGGCCGTGACGGCCGCCGGCGCCGTCGGGAGCGGGTCCGCCGGGAGGGTCGGCCCGTGGTCCGGGGACTCCTCGGCCACGGCCGGGAGCTCGGCGTGCAGCTCCAGCGGCACCTCTTCCGCGGGCTTCGGCTCCTCGATCCCGATCGGGACCGGTGTCCGGTCGCCGGTGCGCACGAAGCTCTGCACGCGGTGGCACGGCACGATGACGATGGCGCCGACGAGGCCGCCCTCCGTCACGCTGATCTGGCAGTCGCCGCCGAACTCCCAGCGGGCGAGGTCTCCGTCGATGGCGGCGCCGGTGTCGAGCAGGATGGTGTCGGCGAGGGCGACCGGGATGGCGAGCGCGAGCAGCATGGTCCACTCCTGCCCGGGATGGACACCGGCGCGTGTCGCGGGCGCTACCGCGTGCCTAGCTTGCCCGGATGGACCCCCGCGCCTTCGCGTTCGACGGGTCCGCCCAGGCCATCGTGGTGGTGGGGGCGGACGGGCGGGTGCGCGATCTCAACGCCGCCGCAGCCCGCCTGGTCGGGCAGGATGCGTCGGTGGTCAGGGGCACGCGCGCGCTCGCGTGGGTGGCGCCGGAGGACCGGCGTCGCGCCGGCGAGGCGATCGCGCGCGTGGCGGCGGGCGGATCCCCCGAGCGGATCCGGATCGGCGTGGGGGGCGGCGCGGGTACGTGGGAGCTTCGCCAATGCGGCGATGACGTAGTCGCCTTCGGGCCGATCGCCGGCAACCGGTTGCACGAGTCGGCGGCGCTGCTGGGCCGCATCGCGGCCGCGGCCAACGAGGCCCGCGACGTCCCCGACGCGCTCGGGCGCGCCATGGCGGCGCTCTGCGCCTACACGAGGTGGCCCTTCGCCCACGCGCTCGCCGTGGAAGGCGACGAGATCCGGTCGATGCGCCTGTGGCACGGTCCGACCGACCAGATCCGGAGCTTCCGCGAGGCGTCGGAGGGGATGGTCTTCCGGCGGGGACTGGGCCTCCCGGGCCGGGTGATCGAGCGCGGGCGAGCCGTGTGGGTGGTGGACACGCGCGTGGATCCGCTCTTCCCACGCCGGAACGTCGCGCTCCCCGCGGGCCTCCGCGGCGCCTTCGCCTTCCCGGTGCGCGCGGGCGCGGAGACCGTGGCGATCGTCGAGTTCTTCTCGCGTCGCCGGGTCGCGCCGGACCCCGCCCTGCTCTCGCTCGTCGAGCAGGCCGGGACCCAGCTCGGGCGGGTGTTCGAGCGCGTCCGCGCCGAGGAAGCCCTCAAGAAGAGCAGCCGCGCGATCGCCGACATCCTCGAGCGCGCCGGCGACGCGTGGATCGCGATGGACGCGGAGGGTCGCGTCGTCGATTGGAACCGGAAGGCGACGGCCACGTTCGGGTGGTCGCGCGAGGAGGCCGTCGGACGGCTCCTCGGCGAGCTGATCGTCCCGGAGGCCCTCCGCGCGGCCCACCGGCGCGGCGTCGCGCGGTTTCTCGCCACGGGCGAGGCCCGGTTGCTCGGGCGCCGGGTCGAGGTCGAGGGGATGGACCGCACGGGCCGGAGCGTGCCGATCGAGCTCGTCATCTGGGTCGCCGGCGAGGGCCCTGACGGACGCCCGCTGTTCAACGCCTTCCTCCGCGACGTCACCGAGCGCCGCGAGGCCGACCGCGCCCTGCGGGACGCCCTCGCCGACGCGCGTCTCGCCTACGCCGAGCTCGAGGCGGTGAGCTCCGCCGTGTCGCACGACCTGCGCGCGCCGCTCCGGGCGATCGACGGGTTCACGCGTCTGCTCGCCGAGAGCTTCGGGCCCGACCTGGGGCCGGAGCGCGCGGACTGGATCGCCCGGACCCACCGCGCGGTGGGGCGCATGAGCGCGCTGATCGACGCGTTGCTCCGACTCCTGCAGGTGTCGCAGGGCGAGGTCTCGCGCGTCGACGTCGACCTCGGGGAGCTCGCCGCCGACGCGCTGACGGACCTGCGGGAGCGCGATTCGAGGCACGACGTGACGCTCGTGGTGGCCGGCCCGGTGCGCGCGCGCTGCGACCCCCGGCTCGTCCGGACCCTGCTGCACAACCTCCTGAGAAACGCGTGGGAGGCCACCCGCGACGTTGCGGGCCCCATGGTGCGCGTCGGGGTCGACGCCGACGGCGCGTTCTACGTGGCGGACAACGGCCGGGGCTTCGACATGGCGTGGGCCGCGCGGCTGTTCGTGCCGTTCGATCGCCTGCAGGCGCCGGTGGAAGGCGCGGGCGCGGGCATCGGCCTCGCCATCGCGCGCCGGATCGTCGAGCGGCACGGCGGCCGCATCTGGGCCGAGGCGACCCCCGGGACCGGCGCCACGTTCCGTTTCACGCTCCCTTCCACCGGCGATGCAGCCACAGCCACCCGTGCGGCCTCGCCCGGATCTGCGCCTCGTACCAGCGGTTCGTCGCGTCCGTGATCGCGCGGGCGTCGACCTCGCGGTCGCCCGTGAGAGGGGGCAGCGCGAGCGGCTCGACGCGCAGCCGGTGCCGCCCGACGCCCTCGCGCCACTGCCAGCACCCGAAGACGGGTCGGCCCGTCTTGAGCACCGCGGCGGCGAGCCCGGCGGACGTGAGCGCGGGGCGGCCGAAGAAGGGGCTGGGGACACCCTTCCCGAAGCGCTGGTCCTGGATGAACATGATGGAGCGGCCGGCCGCAAGCGCGGCGTAGGCGTCCTTCATGCGCGCGCCGGTCTCGAGGGCGAGCACGTCGTGCTCACGACGGAGGCGGGCGAGCAGGTCGCGCACCCAGGGGTCGGACGGGGTCTTGAGGAAGATGCCGAGCGGGACGGCGTCGGCCCAGGCGAGGAGCGCCACGTCCCAGCTCCCGCCGTGACCGGCGAGCAGGATCGATCCCGGCGGGATGGCCTCCGCCCCTTCGACGGTGACCGCGAGCCGGCCGAACTGGAGGATCTCGACGTAGCCGAGCACGAGGTCGTGCATCATCCGCACGAGCGTCGCGCGCGCGGGCGCCTCCGGGAGCGCGGCCTGGAGGTTCGCCACGGCCTCGCCGCGGCGGACGGGCACGATCCACCACCACGTCCACGCGATCGCCCACGCCATCGCGTCCGCGATCCACAGGGGCAGCCGCTCGAGCACCCGGACGAGCGCGTCGCGCACGCCGCCCTACAGCCGGCCCAGGCGGGCGACCAGCTCGTCCGCGCCGCGCACGATCTCGGGCTCCATCACCAGCGCGAAGACCGCGCTGTCGGCCGGCAGCCTCGCCGCGTCCTTCTCGGTGGTGACGACCACGTGGTCGTCGAGCCACGCCTCGATGCTCTGCAGGTCGGACCAGACGAAGACGTGGTGGTCCGGGAACACCCAGGTACGGTCGAGCAGCACGCCGAGCCGCCGCAGCGCGCGGAAGAAGCCCTCCGGGCGGGCGATCCCGGCGAACGCGAGCACGCCTCGCCGCGGGAGCGCGTCCAGGGCGACGCGTTCGCCCCGCCTCAGCCAGTACGCCGGGCGGTAGCGGGCCTCGACGACGATCGCGTCGGCGCGGAGGTGCGGCTTCAGCTCGGCCGGGAGCGGCCCGTGGTTGACCCAGACGACGTCCGCGCGCCGCAGCCACCCGAGCGGCACGCGCCCCGTCCCCACCGGGATGGGCCCGCCGCCGGTCGGCCAGCGCGCGTCCACGGTGACCACCTCGAGGTCGGCCCGCACGCCCCCGGCCATCCAGCCGTCGTCGAGCACGGCGAGCCCCGCCCCCGCCCGGTGCGCGGCGACGACGCCGGCGAGCCGGTCGGGCGCGCTCGCGACGCGGAGCCCGCGGCGGGCGAGCATGGCGAGCTCGTCGCCGAGGTCGGAGGCCTCGCCGGTGAGGCGGACGTCGCCTCCTCGGCGGCGCCGATACCCCCGGGCGACCACCACCGGCGCGCGATCGCCGAGCCGCGCGGCGATCCACGCCGCGACGGGCGTCTTGCCGCTCCCGCCGGCGGCGATCCCGTTGACCGAGACGACGGGGACCGGCGCCTTCGCCCCCGGCCGCCTCCCGAGCGCGACCCCCGCCCGCCACGCGGGCACGAGCGGCCAGAGCCAGGGGCGGAGCGGGCGCTCGGGCGGAGCGGGCGCGGCGAGCAACGCGGCGAGGGCCTCGACGGCGCGCCCGGCGGCGTCGTCCTCCACCACGACCACCCGGGGCGCGGCGAGCGCGCGGGCGAGCGCGTCGGGGAGCTCGGCGGGGCTGGCGGCCCGGTAGGTGGGCGCGGCGGACCAGGCCTCGCCCGCGCTCGCGGTGTGGGGACCGTGGACGACGGGGCAGCCGGCGCGCAGGGCCTCCGCGGGGCTGTGTCCGCCCACCTCCGCGACGAACGTGCCCCCGACGAACGCGGCCCGGGCGCGCGCATAGAGCCCGGCGACCTCGCCGACGGTGTCGAGCAGCACCACGTCCGCCTCGGGGGGCACCGGCCCGGCGAGCGCCGTGCGGCGGACCCACCGCACTCCGCGCGCGTCCAGCCGCGCGCCGACGACGTCGAAGCGCCGGGGGTCGCGCGGCGCGAGCACCAGCAGCGGGCGCGGCGAGAGCGCGGCCACGCCGTCGATGAGCGCGTCCTCCTCGCCCGGGTGGGTGGAGCCGGCGACCACGGCGTCGCGCGACCACGCGATCGCCGCCGACGGGATCGGCGCCGCGGCCTTCAGGTCGCCGACGGGCTCGCCGCCGACGATCCTCGCGGCCTCGGCGTCGCGCGGCAGCCAGCGCACGCCGGCGAGCAGGCCGGGGAACAGCCGACGCATCCGCCGGAGGCCCGGCCCGACGCGCGCGCCGACCACGGCGACGGGGATCCGGCGCGCGCGACACGCGAGGAGGAGCCCCGGCCAGAGCTCCGACTCGACCAGCAGCAGGCAACGCGGGCGCGTCCGGTCGAGGAACGCGCGCATCCCGAAGGGGACGTCGATCGGGAGGCACGTGGTCTGGTCGGCCCCGATGCGCTGGGCGCGGGCGACGTCGCTCGTGCAGGTGCGGAGGATCTCGACGTCGGGATCGGCGGCGCGCAGGGCGGCCACGAGCGCCTCGGCGACCCGGCCCTCGCCGAGGGAGGCGGCGTGGATCCACACCGCGCCCGGCTCGACCTCGGGGACCACGCGGCCGAGCCGCTCGCCCGCGTGGGCGCGAAGGCGCGGGTGCACCAGGACGACGAGGGCGGCGAACGGCCAGAGGAGCGTGGCGACGATGGAGTAGAGCAGGCTCACTCGGGGGACCACCCGAAGCGCCGCATGTCCACGCGGCCGCCCTCGAAGACGACCCCCTCCCCTTCGAGGAGGCGCCGCTGCAGGTCGGCGCGGATCGGGCTCCCCTGGAACGCCAGCTCGCCGCTCGACCGGATCACGCGGTGCCAGGGCACGTCCGTGTGCGTCGGCAACGCGGCGAGCGCGAAGCCCACCTGCCGGGCGAGCCGGGGGCTCCCGAGCGCGGCGCCGACGTGTCCGTAGCCCATCACGCGCCCCCTCGGGATCGCGGAGACCACGGCGTACACGCGCTCGCGGAGGCCCTTCACGGCGGCGCTCTAACCCCGTGGCGGGAACGAGGAGGGGACGGACTCAGTCGGCCTGGCGCGCGACGAGGCGCGCGTACTCCCCTCCGGCCTTCACGAGCGCCTCGTGCGTCCCCCTCTCGACCACCCGCCCGTCGGCGAGCACCACGACGAGATCGGCGTCGCGGACGGTCGAGAGGCGGTGCGCGACCACGAACGTGGTGCGCCCCTTCATGAGCCGCTCGAGCGCCTCCTGCACGGCGGCCTCGCTCTCGGCGTCTAGGTTGGAGGTGGCCTCGTCGAGCAGGAGCACGGGCGCGCCGCGCAAGAGCGCGCGGGCGATGCAGATGCGCTGCCGCTGGCCGCCGGAGAGCCGCATGCCGAGCTCGTCGATGCGCGTCTCGAAGCCCCTCGGCAACGCGCGCACGAACCCCGCCGCGTTGGCCGCCTCCGCCGCGGCCTCGACCTCCGCGTCGGTGGCGCCGGCACGCCCGAAGCGGATGTTGGCGGCGATGGTGTCGTCGAACAGGAACGGCTCCTGCGTCACGACGGCCACCTGGGCGCGCACGCTCGCCAGCGTGAGGTCGCGGAGGTCGACGCCGTCCCACGTGACCGCGCCGCGCGTGGGGTCGCGCAGCCGGGGCAGGAGCGAGAGCAGCGTGCTCTTCCCCGCCCCGCTCGCGCCGACGATCGCGACCCGCTGGCCCGCCTCCACCTCGAGCTCGATCCCGTCGAGGACGTCGCCGTCGCCGTAGTCGAAGCCCACGCCGGCGAGCCGGATGCGGTGCGGCGCCGTGGCGGTGCGCGTCCCGGCGTCGGGCAGCGCGGGAGGCGCGTCGAGGAGTCGGAACACGGTGTCCGCCGACGCGATCGCCCGCTGCAGCAGCACCTGGATCTGCGTGAGCCCCTTAAGCGGCTCGTTCATCAGCCCGCACGCCACGAGGAAGGCGATGAGCTCGCCCGGGGCGAGCGCGCCGCGGAACACCTGCTCGCCGCCCACCCAGATGGCGGCCCCCACGCCCACCGCGGCGAGGAGCTCGACGACGGGGCCCGGCACGAGCTGCGCCGTGAGCGCGCGGACCTGCGCGTCGTGATGGGCCTCGTTGCGGTCGCGGAAGCGCGCTGCGCGGTCGGCTTCGCCGCCGAAGACCTGCACCACGCGGATGCCCGACAGGGTCTCCTGCGCGCTGGCGGCGAGCGCGGCGGCGCTGTCCGTCGACTCGCCCGCGGCGCGCCGCACCCAGCGCCCGAAGCGGTCCATGGGCACGACCACGAACGGGAGCGCGCACGTCGCGACGGCGGCGAGCACCGGGTTCATCCAGAAGGCGCTCGCCACCAGCACGAGCAGGGTGACCGGCTTCTGCACCGCGGTGACCACGCCGTTCATCGCGTACTGGAGGTTGTTCACGTCGGCCACGAGCCGCGACACGCGCTCCCCCGACGGCGTGCGCTGGTGCCAGGCGACGTCCATCACGAGGAGCTTCTCGTACAGGCGCTGGCGCAGGTCGGTGACCACGCGCCAGGCGATCGACCGCGTGAGGAGCGCGCGCGACACGCCCACCGCGCCGTTGAGCGCGTAGAGCGCGACGACGCCGGGCGCCAGCAGCGCGAGCATCCGCGCGTCGCGCCGGATGAGCACGTCGTCGAGCACCCGCTGGATCAGGAACACGAGCGCGCCCGGGAGCGACGATCCCACGAGCACGAGCCCCGCGGCGAGCGCGAGGCGCCCGGCGTACGGGCGGTAGAGCCCGAAGAGCCGCCTCGCTACGGGATCCGGCACGCGGACACCTCGTAGACCTGCCATCGAGCCAGCGCCGTGCCGTCGTCGGCGCGCTCCGTGACCACGTTGGCGGGGCCGCGCGTCGCGCAGAACGGGTCGACCGAGGTGGTGTCCCCTCCCCGCCACGGGCGCACGAACAGCGCGCGCTCGGCCACCGGGGCGGGCCACAGATCGTACTGGTCCGGGCGCGCCACGCCGGGGAGCGCGTGGGCGTCGATGCCGGCGTGGTACGCGATCAGCGCGGCCTCCTGGTACCGCTCCGTGTACACCGGCTCGACCCCCCACGCCTCCACGCTCTGGGCCAGCGTGTCGCCGAGGCCGAGGCGCGCGACCGGATCGTTCGGGATCGCGAGCAGCGGCCGGTGGACGTGGGCGACGAGCAGGGCGGACAGCGCGACGTTGAGCCCGGCGCCCACCCAACCCGCGCGCGCGATCCGACCCCCGGCGCGGGCCACGCCGACCGCCGCGCCGAGCCAGGCGGGCGCCGGCCAGTTGGGCTCGCCGTGGGTCCGCGCCGCCGCGATGGCGAAGAACACGAACACCGGGAGCGAGGTCCACCAGCAGATCCGGTCCACGCGATCGCCCTTCCAGCCGACGGCCCACCACGCGGCCACGGCCCCGAAGAACACGGGCCCGACGAGGCCCACCTGCGCGGCGAGGAACTCGCCGACCGCCGGCGCCCGCGCGCCGAGTCCGTGGTCGAGCTGGAACCGCACGGAGACCCAGTCGTGGCGCGCGTTCCAGACGAGGTTCGGCGCGAGGCACAGCGCGGTGATCGCGAGCCCCGGGAGCATGCGCCGCCACTCCCGCGGCGCCGCGAGGAAGAGCAGCGGCCACAGGCCCCACCCCGTGTACTTGCCGAGGCCGGCGATCCCCGCGCCGAGCCCCGCGAGGAGCCAGTTCCCCGTCGCAGCGCCGCCGAGCGCCAGCGACCACCCCGCCATCAGGGGCAGGTCCGGCGTCGCCAGCACGCCCCCGAGCGCGAAGAGCGGCAGGCTCGCGAGCGCGAGCAGGAGCAGCGCGCGATCCTTCGCGGCCGGCACCAGCGCCGCCGTCGCCAGCGTGGCCGCGATCACCGGGCCCGCGCGCACCCCGAGGGAATTGGCCCCGAGGAGCCGCTCCGAGCACGCGATCAGCCACGCGATCGCGGGCGGGTGGTCGAAGTAGCCGGCGGCGAGGCGCCGCGACCACGCCCAGTAGTACGCCTCGTCGTCGACGAGCCCCGTCGTTCCGGCGAGCGCGAGGCGGAGGACGGCGAGCGCGACGAGCGCGAGGAGGGCGGCGCGCATCAGTAGTGGGGCGGCTTCTCGTCGCCCGGGCCCGCGAGGGGCGAGCCCGCCTCGTGGATCGCGTCGACCTCGCGCCGCAGCCGCGCCACCTCGTCGAAGAGCTCGCGCACCACCCCGTCCAGCTCGGCGAGCTGCTTCTCGTACCAGGCGATCCGGGCCTCGAGCTCCGCGACGCGGTCCATGCCCCGGCCCCTATCCGAACAGCGGCACCTGCGCGCTCGGGCGCGCCCAGGGAGCCACCCACCCGCCGCGGGCGAGCACGGCGGCCTCCAGATCCTCGTCGCCGGGCTCGAGCCGCACGAGCGTGCCCGGCCCGACCGCGGCGAGCTCGTCGGGCCCCCGCACGAGCGCCATCGGGCGCGCGGGCAGGTCGACGAAGCGCCAGGCGCCGTCCTCCCACCGGAGCGCCCCTTTGGTGTCGAAGCGCTCCGAGAACGCGGTCCGCTCGGTGGAACCCGGCTGAACGACGACCGCGCCCCCGACCCGTGTCACCTGCCGGGGGTGGATGTGGCCGCAGAGGATCGTCGTGACGCCGGTCGGCAGGTGGCACTCGCGGATCGTGTCGGGCTCGCTCCGGAAGGTGTGCCCGGGCACGCGCGCGCCCTCGAACGCCTGGTGGGCGAGCAACAGGTCCACGCCGCCCGCGCACACCTCGCGCGCCGCGGCCGCCCACGTGCCGGCGTCGCGCAGGAAGGGCACGGCGGCCACGCGCACGCCGGCGAGATCGACGACGGTCGGTCGGTCGATCACCCAGGCCGCGCGCGGGAAGTGACCGCCCAACCCTCGCCGGTCGTGGTTGCCCGGCATGACGAGGAGCGGCACGGCGCGGGCGACCTCTTCGAGGAGCTCGGCCGCGGCGGCCACCGCGCGGTCGGTTGGGCGCGACCGGTCGAACAGGTCGCCGGTGTGCACCACCGCGTCCACCTCCCCCGCGAGCGCGGGCGCGAGGGCGACGCGCGCGATCGCGAGGTGATCGTCGGCGCGCCGCCAGCCGCGCGGGGCGCCGCGGAACCAGCGATCGACGCCGAAGTGGGTGTCGGTGAGGTGGAGCAGGCGCAAACTGGCGCAAACGTACCGCGCCTGTTACGTGGTGTCCGCCTCGTGCGAAAGCACGCGGGCGTCACCGGGTCGCACGGCAGGCGGACTGATGAACACTCCGCTGCCGACCTGAAAGAAACGAGAGAAATGAACTTCGACGAACTGGCTCTCACCGAGCCGCTCCTGCGCGCCGTCCGCGCGCAGGGCTACACCACGCCCACGCCGATCCAGGCCGCGGCCATCCCCCACGTCCTCGCCGGGCGCGACCTCGTCGGTTGCGCGCAGACCGGCACGGGCAAGACCGCCGCCTTCGCGCTCCCGCTGCTCCAGCAGCTGGCGGCGAAGAAGGGGCACGGCGGCGTCCGCGTGCTGGTGCTCGCCCCCACCCGCGAGCTCGCGGCGCAGATCGGCGAGTCGTTCCGCGCCTGCGGCAAGCACCTCCCCGAGCTCCACGGCACCGTCGTGTTCGGCGGCGTCGGCAAGGCCAACCAGGTCCGCGCGCTGCGCGCCGGCGTCGACGTCCTCGTCGCCACGCCCGGGCGCCTGCTCGACCTCGCGGGCGAGGGCCACGTGCGCCTCGACCGCGTCGAGCACCTCGTGCTGGACGAGGCCGACCGCATGCTCGACATGGGCTTCGTGCACGACGTGAAGCGCGTGCTCAAGCTCTTGCCCGCCAAGCGGCAGACGCTGCTCTTCTCGGCGACCATGCCCGCCGCCATCGAGGCGCTGTGCAAGGAGATCCTGAAGGACCCCGCCCGCGTGTCGGTGGTGCCGCAGGCCACGACCGCCGACAAGGTCGACCAGTCGGTGCACTTCGTCCAGAAGGCCGAGAAGCGCGCGCTCCTCGCGCGGCTCCTCCGGCATCCGGAGGTCGAGCGCGCCGTCGTGTTCACCCGCACGAAGCACGGCGCCAACCGGCTCGCCGAGGCGCTCGCCGCGGCGGACATCGGGGCCGAGGCCATCCACGGCAACAAGTCGCATAACGCCCGCGAGCGCGCGCTCGCCGGCTTCAAGAAGGGCACGGTCCGCGTGCTCGTCGCGACCGACATCGCCGCCCGCGGCATCGACGTGCACGGCATCTCGCACGTCTTCAACTTCGACATCCCCAACGAGGCCGAGACGTACGTGCACCGCATCGGCCGCACCGC
The DNA here is from genome assembly GCA_049322475.1 of Myxococcota bacterium. GTDB lineage: Bacteria > Myxococcota_A > UBA796 > UBA796 > SXON01 > JBMOQZ01. The sequence continues at coordinate 71,919 of JBMOQZ010000295.1, forward strand.
GCGCGCCGGCGCCGCGGGCATCGCGGTGTCGCTCTGCGATCCCGACGAGCGCGCGTGGCTCCGCGACATCGAGCGGCTCATCCGCCAGCGCATCCCCGTCGCCGCCTGATTGGTTAGCTCACCGGCGATGTCCTCGCCGGTGAACGCGCCCTGCCCGTGCGGATCGGGCAAGAAGCTGAAGAAGTGCTGCGGGCCGCTGCATTCGGGAGTGCCCGCGCCCACCGCCGAGGCGCTGATGCGCGCGCGTTACGCCGCATACGCCCTCGGCGACGTCCGTTTCCTGGTCGCCACCACCGATCCCGCGGGGCCCGTGTGGCGCGACGATCCGGCGTGGCGCGAGGAGATCCGCCGCTTCTGCCGCGACGTGCGCTTCGAGGGGCTGACGGTGCTGGCCCACGAGCCCGGCGAGCACCAGTCGTTCGTGACGTTCCGCGCGCGCCTCTCGTCCGGCGGTCGCGACGTCAGCTTCGGCGAGCGCAGCCGTTTCACGCGGCCGGGCGGCCGTTGGCTCTACCACGGGGGCGAGCGCCTCGCGTGAAGTCGTGTACCATCGCGGCGCTTCCGAGGTTCCCATGTCCGACGCGCCGCCTCCCCAGACCACGAACCCGCTCGCGATCGCCGCGCTGGTCTGCGGTCTCATCTCGCTCCCGTGCGTCTGCGGCTGCTACGGGCTCCCGTTCAACCTGATCGGGGTCATCCTCGGCGGCATCGCCATGTTCCAGAGCAGCGGCGACCCCACCCAGGGAGGCAAGGGCCTCGCCATCGGGGGGATCGCCGCGTCGGTGCTCAGCTTCCTGCTGGGCTTCTCGATGTTCGCGCTCGGCCTCGCCGGGACCATCCTCGGCGAGATGTGAGCGTCACGACTTCGTGACGGACTTCCGGTAGAGCTCGACGCCGTCGGCGTCGTAGAACACGGCGGTCATCGTCTGCCCGGCGAGCTCGATCCACGTGAAGCCGAGCGTCTCGGCCTCGAAGTGGGTGGGGTTCGCGCCGCCGAGCGAGCTCGTCTTGCCGCCCGTGCCCGACACGATCAGTTGGGTGGTGCCGCAGCCGCCGTCGAGCCACTGCAGGTTGTGGTCGTGGCCGGACAGGTACAGGTCGACGTTGCCGCAGACCTCGCCCTGCATGAAGTCGCGGAAGGGCACGCCGTTGTCGACGAGGCCGTCGTAGACGCCGGCGTTGCCGTGGTGCCCGTTCGACACGAGCGGGTGGTGGCCCATGGCGACGCGCCACGTCGTGGTCGAGGCGGCGAGCGCCTCCTGGAACCACGGGGTCTGGTCGGCGCCCTGGCCCCAGACGATCGCGTTGCTGTCGAGCCCGAAGAGGGTCACGTCGCCGATGCGCTGGGCGTAGTGCTGGTCCGGCAGGTTCCACTTGTCCGACACCTCGGTGTACGCGACCTGGAAGTCGGTCCGCCAGGCCTCGAAGGCCCCGCCGTTCCCGCCGTAGTCGTGGTTTCCGAGGACGGCCCAGAAGGGCACGTCGAAGCCGGTGTACGGCACCTCGAACTTCTCCTGCCACTGGGCGTCGTCGGCGGCGCCGATGCCGTCGGCGTAGAAGTTGTCGCCGAGGTAGACGACGAAGTCGCAGCCGACCGTCTCGCAGACGGCGCGCATGCCGTCGGCGACGGCGATCTGGTTGTCGTCGCCGGTGCCGGCGTCGCCGACCGCGACGAAGCGCACGGGCTCGCCGGGCACGACCTCGACGGGAGGCGAGCCGGTGTCGTCGCCGCCGGCGGGGTCGCCGTCCGCGACGTCGGACGGCTCGGGGCAGGCCGTCAGGGCGGCGGGGAGCAGGGGGAACAGGTGCTTGACGAGGGACAAAGCGATCTCCCGGTTTGGTTCGGCGCAAATGGGCGCGCCGTCGTGGTACGGCGGCTTCCAAACCACGCGGGTGGGATCCCATTCCCCGGGCGGGGGTGCGGCTCCCACGTCCCTGAGACGCAGCGGGCTACACTCACCGGGATGCTCGCCCTGCTCGCTGAGGCGGTGCGGGAGGATGCGTCCGAGGAGTGACCAACCGCGAAGGCGCTGGTGCTTCCGTGCTTTCGGCTTGGGGGGTCACGGAGGCGCGGAGGCACGGAGGCGCGGAGCGGGGCAAGGGGGCGCCTGCGGCGCCTGAGCCGGACTTCCGAAATGCCGCACGAGGCCGGGGGATACACTGTCGACATGGGCCGCCCACTCCGCCAGCTGCGCGACGAAGCGGTGCAGCTCCCCGAGGACGAGCGCCGGGCGCTCGCCGAGGAGCTCCTCGAGAGCGTCGACGGGACCTGAGAGGACGCCTGGCTGGCCGAGGTGCGGCGGCGAAGCGCCGAGGGCCACGACGATGCGAAGCCCTGGCCCGAGGTCAAGGCGGAGATCCTCCGGCGACTCGGCAAGCAGTGAGCCGCCAGCTCGTCGTCCGTGAGGCGGCTCGACGTCGAGGTCCCGAGCGACACGTTGGTCGTCGTCCTCGCCGTCGCCCACGAGCGTCGCCGTCCAGGGTACTGGCGCAATCGCTCCTGACGCGCGCTGTCGAACCACGCGAGTCACCTGTCATTCCAACGACTCGGACGCCGACCCCTCGAAGGCCTCGCCGGTGGCCTCCCAGGTCTCCCCAATCGAAAAGGCCCGCCGGAACCATCGTTCCAGCGGGCCTTCCTTAGGTGGTGGACCAGAATGGAAGGTTTTCGAACTTTCTGGCTGCAGGGCGGGAGGCTGGAGGTCGGGGAGATCGAGGCGTTGGCCCTACGATAGGCGGGCGAGGCGCTCTCGGAAGTGCCGCAGGCGCGCGGTCTCGTCACCCCCGCGCGGAAGGTGAGCTTCGGCGGCACTCGAGAGCGACGGCGACGAGCGGATCTCCGCCAGCTTCCCCCTCGCCCACGCGTCGACGTCCGTGAGCTCCGCGCACCCGTCCAGCAGCGCGACGATGTCCTCGAGGTCCGGGCTCCCGAGCGGGTCGGTGATCCCGCGGTCGAAGAACGCCTCCAGCTTGCAGGCGAGGAGGTCGGCGGGCAGCGGCACGAGGATCTCGCGCCCGCTTGGCAGGCGGTGGGGGCGCGCGCCGGCGACCGCGCGCGCGAACCACGTCCCGGCGAAACCCTGCACGCTCGGCTCGGCGGCGAGGAAGTCGACGAGGTGCCCGCGCGGGCTGACGTAGCGGCAGATGGGGCCCGTCGCGTCTGCGCGCCACCCGCGGCGGCGCAGCTCGCTCTCGAGCGCGAACCAGTCTGCCGTGGTGCGGAGCCTGGGGACGATGCAGTCGACGTCGCGGGTCGGGCGGACCTGTGCACGTCCGAAGGGATCGAGGTACAGGCCGATGGTCGCGCCGCCGATGAAGACCGGCGGCGGCGAGAGCCACTCGATCTCCGCGGCGACGTCGTCCAAGACCGCCTCGATGTTCACGGCACCCCCAGGCGACTCCGGATTTCCCTGGCAGCCAACGCGCGCTCGCGCGCTCGCCCGACGCGGAGCGCGTCGACCAGGGCCAGAAGCTCGTACGCCTCGGGCAAGGAGGCGCGGGCTGCCGGCACCGAGGGGTGGAGCGGCTCGATCGCCATCCCGGAGACCTCGCCCTCCTCCCACGGCCAGACGTATGCGGAGTCGGCGGCGAGCTGGTCGCGCAAGGGGGGCGCTGAGTGCGCCGTCGGCACGCCGCGGGCGGGCCCGCCGACCCGCGCGGGGAAGACGAGTCGCACGGCGTGAAGGAGGAGCTCCGCGGCGGCCGCGCGGTCGACACGACGCGTGCCGCGGTCGTAGAGCCGCGCGTCACACAGCCGCTGGATCGAACGCGTGATCATCGCCGGCGAGAGGCGCAGGAGGCCGGCCAGCTCTGCCTGGGTCCAGCTCTCCCGCGGCTCGACCGCGAGGAGGCCGGCAAGCACGAGGACGTCGACGGGCGCGAGAGGTTCCATTTCAGATTTCGAAATCTGAAATATCGTGCGTATTGCCGCCGGGCAAGCAGGCCGGAGGCGGGACCCGCGCCGGACGCCGCCGAACGCCGGTCCGGAGCGTAGAAATGGACTGTCTACGTGCGCCGACCACCCCCGCAGCTGCGCGATGAGGAACTCCAGCGCCGCGCGCTGACCGAGGAGCCCCCCGAGGGCGTCGACGGCACTTGGGAGGAGGCCTGGCTGGCCGAGGCGCGGCGGCGGAGCACAGAGGGCTACGACGACGCGAAGCCCTGGTCCGAGGTCAAGGTCGAAATCATGCGGCGACTCGGCAAGTAGTGAGCAGCCCGCTCGCCGTCGGCCGCCCACGAGCGCCGGGGCCGGAGTACTGGCGTAAGCGTCGCTGACGGCCGCTATCGAACCGCCCGAATCCCCTGCCCTTTCAAGGGCTTGGACCCCAACCCCTCGAAACCCTTCCCTTCAGGTGTCCCGGGCTATTGAACTGAAAAGGCCCGCTGGAACCATCGTTCCCGCGGGCCTTCCTTAGGTGGTGGAGCTGAGGGGAATCGAACCCCTGACCCCCAGAATGCCATTCTGATGCTCTCCCAACTGAGCTACAGCCCCACGGGTCGCCGGCCTCTTATCGCACCTCGCCGGACGCGCAAGCGCCTACGTGGCGGAAGGGTCGGGCTCGGGGGGCTCGCCCTTCGCCTTCAGCGCGTCCTCCGCCTCGAGGATCCGCGCCTCGAGCTCGGCGATGCGCGCCATGCCCTTGCGCAGGCCCGGGTGGTCGAGCTCGCCGCCCTCGACGAGCTGGCGGGCCTCCTTCCCGAGCTTCATGTACATGCGGTCGCGGTCGACGCGCATCTGCCGGAGCGCGAGCCGCTCGCGCCCGCGCCGCGCGGCCTTCTCGACCTCGACGCGACCGCGGCGCCAGATCTTGCCCAGCAGGTCGGCGACGGCCTCGCCGAGGGGGCCCTCCTGCACGGGCGCCGGAGGGGTGACCTCCCCCTCGGGCTGCGTCGCATCCTTCTCCGCTTCGGCCATCCGCTCCTCCGACGACGTGCGCGCCGCCAGGATAGCCTCTCCGTCCACATGGGCCAGGCCGCATGATCCTCGTGACCGGCGGGACCGGGCGTCTGGGCAACCAGATCGTCCGCGTGTTGCGCTCCGTCAACCTCGACGTCCGCTGCCTCGTGCGCAAGGGCAGCGAGTACTACTGGCTGAACGACACCGGCTGCAGCTACTTCTTCGGCGACCTGCGGGACCCCGAGAGCCTCTCCCGCGCGCTGCGCGACGTCCGCTACGTGATCGCCGCCGCCGGCGTCCGCGTGGAGCAGACGGCGAACAACCACCGCAACGTCACCGCCGAGGGCAACATCGCGCTCTTCGAGGCCGCGAAGGCCCGCGGCGTGCAACACGTCGTGTTCGTGAGCTGCGCCGGCGCGGGGGATCCGCGCGAGGTCCCCGCGCTCACCGCGAAGAAGGCCGCCGAGGACCACCTGGTCGCGTCCGGCCTCTCGCACACCATCCTCCGGCCGGGCGTGTTCGCCGCGAACTTCGCCGATCTGCTGCGCCGGGTCGAGGCGAACGGGAGCACCTTTTTGCCCGGCCGCGCCGACGCGCGCGTCTCGCCCGTCCACGGGCGCGACCTCGCGCTGCTCTGCCTCGCCTCCCTCGACCTGCCGGCCGTCCGCGATCAGATCGTCGAGGTCGGGGGCCCCGAGGCGATGACCGTGGAGGAGGCCTTCCGGATCGGGTGCGAGGTCAACGGCCTCCCGCCCCAGTACTGGCGCCTTCCGCCCGCGGGGCTGCGCGCCGCCGCCGCCTTCGCGCGCCCGCTCGGGCGCCGGTGGACCAACCACCTCAAGGCGCTGGAGGCGTGGTTCGCGCGCGACAGCGCCGTCGACGGCGACGCCGTCGCCCGCACCTTCGGCATCCCGCTGACGCCCTTCCGCGAGGCCGTGCGCCACGCCTTCCTCGACCGTCACCCGTCGGAGGACCCCACGGCGCGCGAAGAGAAGGTGGTCCATCGCCAGTTCGTCGCCACCGTCTACGAGCCGGGCTCGGTGCCGCTCGAGTCGCTCCCCGAGGGCCCGCCGCCGCGACGCGACTGACACGGAACTTTCGCTTGAATCGCGCGGGCAGCGCATGGTAGGAGCGCTGCCCCGGGAGGCGGAATGCCAGCGTGGCTCGAGAAGCTCCTGCCGATCGTGCTCCTGCTCGTGGTCGTGGGCGTGGTGGTCGCGCGTCTGCCGAAGGTGGAGCTCGGGCACACCGACGCCTTCGTGAAGCGACGGCGCCTGAACTGGCTGCCGGTGGGGATCGCCTACGCCTTCCTGTACTTCGCCAGGTACAACCTGACGGCCTACAAGAACGCCGTCGGGATGTCCAACGAGGACTACGGCACCATCGACCAGTGGGGCGCGATCGTCTACGGCGTCTCGTTCCTCCTGAACGGCCCGCTCGCCGACCGCTTCGGCGGGCGCGCCACGATCCTCGCCGCGATGATCGGGTCGGGCATCATGAACGCGGCGATGGGCGCGATGGCGCTCGGCGGGTGGAGCCACGAGGGCGTCGGCACGTTCGCCGCGCTCTACGCCGCCAACATGTACTTCCAGAGCTTCGGCGCCGTCTCGATCGTGAAGGTGAACGCCGCGTGGTTCCACCTGCGCGAGCGCGGCACCTTCGGGGGGATCTTCGGGATCCTCATCTCGCTCGGGCTCTACTTCGCCTACGACTGGGGCCGGCTCATCGCCGAGTCCCTCCCCCACGAGTACGTGTTCTTCATCCCCGCGGGCGTGCTCGCCGCGATGATCGTCGTGGTGGCGGCGCTCGTGCACGACACGCCGGGCGGCGCCGGGCACGACGACTTCGACACGGGCGACGCCGGCTCGGCCCACGCGGGCGTCACGCTCGGGCCGATCGAGGTGCTCAAGCGGATGGTGTTCAACCCCGCGGTGCTGACGATCACGGCGATCGAGTTCTGCAGCGGGTTCTTGCGGAACGCGATCATGAAGTGGTACCCGGTGTTCGCGAAGGCGGTGCACGTCGACAAGGCGTTCGTCGCGGCGAACTGGGGCATGTTGCTCTGCTGCGCGGGCATCCTCGGCGGGGTGTTCGCGGGCACGATCAGCGACGCGCTCTTCCACAGCCGGCGCGGCCCGGTGTCGGCCATCCTCTACGGCGGGATGCTCGTCGGCGCGGGGCTCATGTTCGGCGTGCTCGGCAACGCCGCGCTCGGCTGGACCGTCATCTTCATGTCGCTCTGCGTGATCGGCGTGCACGGCATGTTGTCGGGCACCGCCTCGATGGACTTCGGCGGCAAGAAGAACGTGGGCATCGTCGTCGGCGTGATCGACGGCTTCGTGTACCTCGGCACCGCGACCCAGGCGTGGGTGCTCAAGAAGGTCCTGCCGGACGGCGCCTCCGCGGGCGACCCCGCGAACTGGTGGACGTGGCCGGCGGCGATCCTGCCGGTCGCGCTGATCGGGCTCGCGCTGTCCGCGCGGGTGTGGAACGCGACGGCGCACAAGGAGAAGGCGAAGGCGGCCTGACGTCTACTCGAGCCTCACCGCCCGCTTGTCCCCCGGATCGGCCACCGCGCGCTCCTTCGCGAAGCGCTCCGCGGCCTCGAAGTCGGTGTAGCCCTGCGGGCGCGCACCCCGCGGCTCGACGCCGAGGAACTTCTCCCACTGCTCGACGATGTAGCTGTTCGTCGCGACGACGTAGGTGGCGTCGACGCGGAGGGGCTCGCCGCCCACGGTGGCCTCGACGATCTCGGGGGCGCCGCGCGTGGCGCGCCAGGAGTAGCGCACGCCCGAGACGGGCAGGAAGCCGCGCTTCTCCTCCGCCTCGGCAAACGCGTTCTTGAGCAGGAGCGCGAGCAGGTCGCCGCCCGACATCTCGAAGGTCACGACCTCGTTCCCGAACGGGAAGCAGTCGAAGAGCGCGCCTCGGGTCACCTTGCCGGGCCCGAGGTCCGCGCGCAGCCCGCCGCCGTTGTACAGGGCGACGTCGGCGCCGGTGGAGACGCGCAGGGCGTCGGTGATCCAGCGGCCGAGCGCGCTCTCGTGGTGGTAGTCGCGGCCGAGCACCGCCGCCGCCTCGGCGAGCACCTCGCCGTAGTGGACCTCGATCTGCTGACGGTAGGCCGCGACCATCTCGCGGACGGGCTCGCTCGCCTCGAGGTCGGGCGCCGGGACGAGGTCGCGGAGCTCGTACGACAGGGTGGCGATGCGGTCGTCGGTGACGACGAGATCGACCACGCCGAGGCTGCGGGTGTAGCTGCCCGCCTGCACGATCCAGGTGTCGCCGACCTTCTTGGCCTCGGTGACGGGCGTGTGCGAGTGCCCGCCGACGATGAGGTCGATGCCGGGGACGTGCTGGGCGAGCGAGAAGTCGTCCTCGATGCCGATGTGCGAGAGCACGACGACGATGTCGGCCTCGTCCTCGATCGCCTCGACCTCGGCGCGCACGGCGTCCTCGACCGACACGAGCTGGATGCGCGGGAAGTCGGCGGGCCGCATGAGCGTCTGGAGCGAGCCCGTCGTCACGCCGATCACGCCGACCTTCACGCCCGAGCGCTCGAAGACGGTGCTGTAGGCCTGGTTCGGCAGCAGGGGCCCGGACCCGTCGGCCTTGCGCAGGTTGGCGGAGAGCACGGGGACGTCGGAGTCCTCGGCGAACGCGATCAGGTTGTCGAGGCCCTTGTCGAACTCGTGGTTGCCGACGGCCCAGGCGTCGTACCCGATCGCCTCCATCAGATCGAGCATGGCCCCGCCCTTCGACCCGTTCACGTCGAGGTCGGACAGCGGCGTGCCGGTGAGGACGTCGCCGCCGTCGAGCAGGAGCACGCTCCCGCGCGGGCGGTGCGCGCGCAGCCAGCGCACCTCGGCGTCGAGGCGCTCCATCCCGCCGATCTCCGGCCGCCCGTCGCGCCACTCGGCGACCGACGGCAGGAAGTGCGCGTGCATGTCGTTCGTGTGGAGGATGGTGACGTGGTCCGGCTGGGGGCGCGTGCCCACGCCCTTCGGCGCGCACGCCGCGAGCAGGACGAGCCAGATCATCCCCGCGCGCCCTTGACCGCGTCGATGAGCGGGAAGACGTCGTCGTGGTCGACGGCGCCCTTCTTGTGCCACACCACCCGGCCGTCGGGAGCGATCACCACGGTCTGCGGGATGAGCTCGAAGTCGAGGCCGCAGATCTCGAAGAGCTCCTGCGGCGAGCCCGTGAAGAGCACGCTCGGGTAGCCCACGCCGGCGCTGTCCGCGAACTGCGCGACCTTCTTCGCCACGTTGCCGGGCTTGCCCGGGTGGTCGAAGAGATCCCAGCTCACGCCGACGAACTCGCCGAGGTCGGCGACGCCGGCGGCCGCGCGCACGAGCCGCGGCAGCTCGTCCACGCACGGGTCGCACCAGGTGGCCCAGTGGTTCACGACGAGCGGCCGGCCGGCGGGCGCGATGGCCGCGCGGAGGCCCTCGGCGTCGACCGGGACGCAGCCCTCGGCGGGGCGCTTCGCCGCGACCGGCGGGCGCGAAGGCGCGGGCGGCGCGGCGGGCTCCGCCGCCTTCTTCTTCCCCTTCCCTTTCGCCCGGGACACGGGCTCGGGCGGCCCCGGCGGGACCTCGGGGGCGGGCTCGTCGGGCCCCGGCGCGCCCGGGAAGGGCGGCAGGGACGGGTCGGGCGGCACGGAGGGGACGGGCGGGCTCGCGGGAGGCGGCGGGATCTCGACGGGCGCGGGCTGCGCGGGCGGGATCGGCGACGGCTGCGGCTGCGACGGCGCCGGCGAGGCGGACGCCGGCGGCGGGCGAGGCGGGAGCGGGCTCGACGCCGGACGCTCGCCGGGCTTCTCGAACAGGTCGTCGCGCTCCACCACCTTCGCCACCCGGCGCAGCACGCGACGGGCGAGATCACGGATCATCGGGCTCTCTCCACGCGCGCGGAGGCTAACGTCACGGCGTGGCCCCCGCCTCCTTCGCCCGGGCCCACGCGACCCACGTCTTCCCGTCCCACCGGTACACCAGCGGCGACACGGCGTCCGGCATCGTCTCGTGCATCTTCAGCGCGCCGACGGCGACCACCTTGTCGAACTCGGGGTCGCCGTGGACCCACGCCACGAGCACGCCGCGGGCGGGCACCGCGATGGACGGGTCGCCGCCGAGCTTCCGGCGGAGCGCCTCGGGGTGGAGCGCCGGCAGGTGGTCGCGGCCGTCGCCCTTCGCGGAGAGCCAGTACGAGCGCGTGAAGCCCTCGACCTTCACCTCCTCGAGCCGCGCCACCGCCTCCTCGTCGGTGCCGACGCCGGCGTCGACGAGGTCGGCCAGCGACTTCCCGTCGGCGCGGGTGTAGTACACGCGCTTCTTGCCCACGGGGTGGGAGAAGCAGAGGCGCAGGCCCTCGGCGAAGGGCCCACACACGAGCTCCGCGGCGTCGCCGGCGCGGCCCTTGCCCGTCGCGAAGGCGCGGTACTGGTCCTCGACGTCCTCGGGCTCGAGCCCGGGGTCGACGCGTGCGGGCCCCGTGGAGGCGGGAGTCGCCGCGAGGAGCAGCAGGAGCCCGATCACTCCGAGATCGAGTGCCCCTGCACGACGGTCGTGGACGCGCCGCGCAGCCGGTCGTGGCTCCCCGGGTCGGCGAGGGCCTCGGTGAGCTGCTGGTTCGTCGCGCGCGTGCGGGCGGCGAGCACCTTCGCCATCTCGTAGATGAGCTTGTAGGCGGCGAGGTTCCCGCCGGCGAGCAGCTCCTCGAACTCCTTGCGGGGGAAGCGGAAGACGGTGGCGTCGCCCCGGGCGAGCACGGTGGCCGAGCGCGGGGAGTGGTCGAGGATCGCCATCTCGCCGAAGCACGCGCGCGGCCCGAGCGAGGCGATCCGCCGCGACGGCAGGAACTCCGCGTCCTTGTAGACCTCGGCCGTGCCGTCGTAGATCACGTACCAGGCGTCGCCGGCGTCGCCCTCGCGGAAGATGGCCGCGCCGTCGTGGACGCGCTGGACCTGCATGATGTGCACGATCTGCGCGAGCTCGGCGGGATCGAGGTCCCCGAACATGGGGGCCTCGAGGAGGAAGCGGATGATCTGCTCGAGCGTGATGGAGGCGGCCATGTGGGCATCCCGCGGGGGCCGCCTTTCTACCACGAGTTGATGCGCGCCCGCCGCGAAGGTAGCTTCGCCGGCATGGGACTCCGGGACAAGCTCAAGACCTCCGTGAAGAAGGTGCTCAACAAGTTCTCGGGCGAGTTCAGCGCCGCCGAGACGGAGATCGGCTCCACCCCGATCCCCGACGTGGAGCTGCCCCAGGGCGAGGGCGGCGACGTCAAGGTCACGCGGGCGCGCCTGAAGCGGCCGCGCGACGCGAAGGAAGGCTGATCCTCAAAGCTCGGCGACGGCCCAGAGGAACACGCTCTCCTCGGGGTGGACGGGCATCGGCTCCTCCGGGACCTGCCAGCCGTCCGAGCCGTAGACCTTCGGCTCGCGCAGCCCGGCCGCCGAGAACAGGCTCGCCAGCTCGACCGGCGTCCACGTCCGCAGCGACTGCACCGGCAGCTCCTGGCGTCCCCCGCGCCCCATCACCCAGACGCGGTCCTCCACCCGGCCGCGCGCCGCGTCGAACCGGTAGCTGCGCACCACGTCGAGGTCGGGGGCGAGCGCGCCCGGCGGGAAGTGCTGGGTGACGTTGTGGTGGGCCCACCAGTACGGGTTCAGGAGCTCGAACACGACGCGCCCGCGGCCGCGGAGCTGGTCGACCAGCGCGGCGAGCGCGCGGAGGTGCTCGGTGTCGTCGTCGAACATCCCGAACGTGTGGTCCATGAACAGCGCGCCGTCGAAGGGCCCGGCCGTCGGGAGCCACCGCATGTCGCCGGGCACCCACGCCGGGCCCGGACGGGAGGGGTTGCGCTGGTCCCACTGCGACTTCGCCAGCCGCAGGATGCGCGGGGAGAGGTCGACGCCGACGACGTCGTAGCCGCGCTCGTGGAGCAGGCACGCGTGGCGGCCGGCGCCGCACCCGACGTCGACCACGCGATCGCCCTCGTCGAGATCGAGGAGGCGGAGGGCGAAGTCCACCTGGGCCTCGGCCTGCGCGTCGACCACGCCGGCGAACGCGGGGTCGACGGCGGCCATGGCCTCGTAGCGGAGCGCCCACCAGGGCGGCGCGGAGGGGGCTTTCTGCATGTGCGACCGCTCGGCGGCAGGCTATCACGGCGCCCGGAGGTCCCCATGCTGCTGGAGTCCAGGCTCAACGACAAGGCGACGGTCATCTTCGACTGCGAGAGCGTCGGGGGGCTCGACAAGGGCGCGGTCTCCGTCACGGCTCACCCCGACAAGATCGTGCCCTACGCGCTCGAGGTCATCCGGGCCGTCGCGGGGGAGCTGGGCAAGGCGATGGACGTCCCCGCCGAGCGCAAGCCGCGCGCGATGACGATCGAGTTCGCGGTGCGCGTGGACTCCAACGCCGTGGTGCAGATCGCCCGCGGGGTCGAGCAGGGGCAGTTCAAGGTGACGCTGCAGTTTGTCTGAGGCCGCGGCCCGGCTCCTCGCGTGGGCGGTGCGGGCGCTCGCGTACACCTGGCGCGTGGAGCGACCCCCGTTCCCGGTGGAGGGGGCCTGCGTGTGCGCCTTCTGGCACGGCGATCAGCTGCCGATGATCGCGCTTCACCGGGGGATGGGGCTCGTCGGCGTGGCGAGCCGATCGAGGGACGGCGAGCTCCTCGCCCGCGTGCTCGCCCGGCTCGGCTACGACGTGGTCCGCGGGTCTTCGTCGCGGGGGGGCGCGGGCGTGCTGCGCGCCTGCGAGCGGGTGCTCCGCGAGGGCGGCCG
>JBMOQZ010000296.1:0-9274 GCA_049322475.1 Myxococcota bacterium
GAGCCAGCGCGCGAGCGAGCCGAGGTCCGGGTCCGCCGCGGCGAGCACGGCGGCGAGGACCTCGTCGTCGGGGAAAGCGCCTGCACGCGCGAGGAGGGCGTCGACCACGAGCTCGCGCCCGTCGGGGCTCGCGTCGCGCCACCTCGCGAGGGCGCGGGGGACGTCGCCCTCGTCGGCGAGCCCGACGAGCCGCGCCCGCGCGAGCTCGCCGGCCGGGCCCTCCGCCTCCGCGAAGGCCGCGAACCCGGCACGCGCGCCGGCGAGGTCCCCGAGGAGGTAGGCCCACTCCGCGGCCGCGACGCCGGACGCGGGCGGGTCGCCGGCGGGACCGAGGAGCCGTGGCCGTAGCCGCGCTTCCTGCAGCGTGAGCTCGCAGGGCACACCCGGGGTGTCGACCTGCACGTGGTGCTCGCCGGGCGGGATCCAGACGCGGGTGGCGAGCGGGACGGCGCCGGTGGAGGCCACGGGCACGCCGGGCCGCGCCACGCCGTCGACCGACACGACGACCTCGTACCGGGTCAACGCGCCGGCGGGAGGGCGCGTGCGGACGACGACGAGCCCGGGCCCGCGCGCCGAGATCGCGTTCCCGGCCACCTCCGGGCCGAGGTCGTGGCGCCCGCTCACCGGCGCGAGGCCCGCGAGGTCGTGCTCCACCCCGAGCCACGCGGTGGGGAGATGCTCCACCGCGGCAGCGCGGAGCCGGACCTCCGCGAGGAGCCGGGTTCCGCCCCAGGGAGGGTCCGGGGGAGGCTCGCCCCGCCGCAGCGACCGGGCCGCCGCCACCTCCCACGCCTCCCACGCCGCGACCTCCCCCGGCCCGTCCGATCGCGCGACGCGCACGGTCCCGGCGGGGGCGTCGACCACCAGCTGCCGCGCCGCGCCGGCCGCCGGGACGAGGAGCCCGTCCGCCACCCCCTTCACGGGGACGCCGGCGCCGTCGACCTCGCGCACGCTCACGTCGCGCGGGTCGGCCACGAGGAGGCGGACCGCGACCCCCGCCGGCACGTCGAGGGGCGCGTCACCGAGGCGCTCCGGCACCGACCACGACGCGGCCCACGCGGGCGCGGCCACGAGCGAGAGCCACGCGGCGAGCCAGCGGCTCATCGCTCCGCCAGGTCGAGCAGGACGCCGCCGAGGGGCGCCGGGTCGGCGAGGAGGCTCGTTCGCACCGCAGGCGAGAGCTCGACGTGCAGGAACCGCGCGCGGCCGGCCAGGAGCTTCCCCTGCGCGTTCGTGCGCGCCGCGAGGGCGGGCACCTCGTCGCCGGTCCGCACGTCGCCCACACCCAGCCCGCGGGTGATCGCGTCCACGGCCGCCGCGAGGTGCCACGGCGGCAGGGGCGCGGCGCCGTCCGACACGACGACGTCGGCCTCGGTGCGATCCTCGGCGAACCCGTGGACCTGGACGAAGAGGGGGTCGTCGAGGGCGTCGGCGAGCGCGTCCGACGCCGTGGAGAGCCACGACGCCGGGGCGTGGGCCGGGTCCATGTCGGGCCCGGCGTCGCGCCACGTGGTGGCGAGGTACACCGCGCGCACGTCGCCCGCGTCGAACAGCGCCCCGGCGATCGCGCCCGTGTGGAGGTCGGTGACCGGGTGGGGGGCGGCGAGGACCAGCTCGCACGGGAGGGGCCCCAGCCGGACCGCCACGAGCCCGGCACCGGCGGCGCCGCCCGCGGCCTCGACGAGGAGGGCGGCGCCGTCCCGCACCCGCAGCTCGAGGCCGAGCGCGCGCGCGCGTGTGTCCGCGTCCCGCGGCACCCGCCCGGTGGGGGCCGCGCGCGCCAGGTCCCGGACGAGCGCCCCGTACGCGGCCCGCGCCTCGGGGGCGGGAGCTGGGACCCACCCGTCCACGCGACGGTCCCGGGCGGCGTCCCACACCCCGGCGAGCGAGAGCCCGACGAAGGCGATCACGGCGCCCCCAGCGCGGGCGTCGTGCCGGAGCGGGTCCAGTGCCGCGAAGGGCCGGCTTCCTCGGGAGGGGCGAACGTGGAGGTGACCCGCACCCAGACCCTCCTCCGGGCGCCCTCCACCGTGACGCGCAGGCGGCCGGGGCGGGCGCCGACGTCTTCGCCCAGACGAACGAACACCGGCGCGGACGCGGCGAGCGCGCCCCCGGCCCAGGACAGGGCGGACGCCCCGCGCGCGCCTCCGGTCAGCGGGACGAGCCCGTTCCGCTCGGTGAGGCCCGTGTACACGCCGGGGGGGGCGGGCGGCACGTCCTCCACGGTCCAGGTGAGCCACTCGCCGTCGGGCGCCGCCCCGTAGACGCGCACGCCCACGACGCCGGGTCCGCCGGGCCACGGGACCGAGAGCACCTCGCCCGGATCGACCGCCACCACGCGGCGCACGCGCCAGGCCGGCCGTCCGGGCGCGCGCGCGAGGAACAGGCCCGGCCCCTCGACGGCGATCTCCGCGCGCCCCGGCTCCACGGGCTCGAGCACGAGGCGCCCGCCGGCGGAGGCGAGCGTCCGGTCGAACCGCGCGTCGTCGACCGAGAGGTGGGCCACGGTCCCCACGCGCTCCGGGGCCACGCGATAGTCCACCTCGACGCGCCCGGAGGGACCCACCTCCACCGCCGAGGGCTCGCGCCCGAGGCGGGTCAGGAGGCCGGCGGAGCCCATCGCGTACGCGGGCTCGGCGAGCAGCTCGAACGGCCCCGGGAGCGGGAGCGCGTGCCACGTCCGGGCCTCGGGCTCGTCGGCGGCCTCGTCGTCGCCGCGGGCCTCCGCGTCCGGCTCGAGGCGCACCTGGGCGTCGACCCGCACCACCCGCCTTTCGGCGGCGAGCTCGTCGAGGCCGACGGGGGCCCTCGCGTGCCACCGATCCGCCGCGCTCGGCGCGTAGCGCGCGTCCACCCCCGCCTCGGGCGGGAGCGCGTACCCGCGCTCGAGCACGTCGCGCACGTGCTCGTCGTCGGAGATTCGGACCCCGACGTCGACCACCCCCGCGGACGCCGCCACGGCGAGGAAGGCGGCGCCGGCGGGCGTGACGATCACCCGCGTGGTCGGCTCGGAGACGCGCGCCGTCGACGGGTCGTCCCCCTGCGTGTAGCGCTCGAACGCGCTGGCGCCGGCCGGCACCGGGAGCTCCCACGTTCCGAGCGCGACCCCGTCGGCGTCGAGCGCCCGGAGGCGGAGGGTGACGCCGCCCTCGAGCTCGGGCGGACCGAGGCCGGGGAGGGGGCCCGGCGGGAGGCGGGGCCGAGCCGACACGCGCGCGATCTCGCCGCCGCGGACCGGGAACCGGAGCTCCGCCGCGTCCGGAACGGCCCGGAAGAGCTCGAGGGCCCGCACGTCGGGCCCGAGGCGCTGGCGCCCGTCGGCGTCCGGTCCGAGGCGCGGGGGATCGCCGTACGAGCGGTCCGCGCCCTCCCCCGTCGTCGTGGCCCGCAGCAGCATCGGGGCGCTCGCGTCGCCGGCGAGGGCGACCTCCACGCCCACGATCGGATCGTCGAAGGTCCAGGGGCCGAGCTGGCCCGCGGGTCCGACGGGGAGAGCCTCGACCATCCCGTCCGCGCGGATTGCCCGCGCCTCCGCGGCGACGGGCGGCGCCGCCCGGCCGTCCGGCGCGTGCCAGGTGGCGGTGAACGTCCCCCGTCCCTCGAGCACGAAGGAGGCGGCGCCCCCGGGGGGCACCCGCACGCCGTACGCCGGTTGGTCGCGTCGGGACCCCTTCGTGTACGTCGTGGCGAGGCGCACGGTGGGGACCACCCCGCCGCGCGGGGGGAGCGCGGCGAGCCGCTCCCAGAAGGTCCGCGCGAGCGCGTCGCGCCAGGGCTCGGGGAGCGCGCCCCACTCGGACGCGCCGACGTCCTCGACCGCCTCGGCGCGCTCGGCCCCGTCGCTCCCGTGGAGGTAGCGGTACCGCCCCGCCTCCGACCTCGTGCCTCGGCGGAACGCGATCGCGAGGACTCGCGCGCCGGGGGGGGCCGACGCGGCGCGCAGCACGAGCCGGCCCCCGTCGGGGACGAGCGAGCGCAGGGAGAGCCGGGTGACCCGGTCGTCGGAGAGGTCCCAGCCCTCGCCTTCCTCGCCCGGGAGCCACGCGGAGGGATGGAGGCTCCCGTCCCGGCGCTCCACCACCGAGGGGTGCGCGGAGGCCCAGAACCGCTCCACGTGTACCCGCGTGCCGTCGGCGTCCCACACCTCCGCCTCGAGCCGGTACTGCGCCGTCACTCGGGGATCGCTCCGCCAGGAGGTCTCGCGGGCGAGCCACGTGACGAGCTTCACCTCCTCCTCGCCCGGCGACAGCGCGAAGGCGAGGTCGCCCTCGATGGGGTAGGCGAGCAGGTTGGTCACCGAGGCCTCGCGGTCCGCGCGCTCCCGGGTCAGGGCCCACGCGCCCGCCGCCAGCGCGGCGACGGCCCACAGCAGCACCCGGACGATCCGGCTCACGGCGCCTCCGCCGAGGTGGGGCGCCGGTAGGCGATCGGCCCACCGCCGAGGGCGAGGCGCTCGCGGAGGGGCGCCGTCGCCGACGGGCGAGGGCGGACGAGCGGCACCAACGCGCCTTCGCACACGCCCTCGGCGCATCGCTCGACGGCGATCCACCGGCAGCCGAGCTCCCGCTCGCACGCGAGGGCGAGCTCGGCGCCTCGCCGACGAAAGCCCGCGCGCGTCGCGTCGAGCTCCGCTCGCCGCCCGGTCCGGGTGAAGGCGTCGACGGCGGCGGCGAGCCCGTCCGCGGGCGTCGCCGGCGCTCCGGCGGCCCAGGCCTCGAGGTCGGCGAAGGCGAAGCTCCACGTCCGGAGCCCCGCGAGCGCGACGCGCTGCGCCGTTCGCGCGTCGTCCAGCGGAGAGAGGCGCCTCGCGACGGGAGGCGCGATCCACGCGGTGACCTGGGACTCCCCGCCACCCGCGGCGCGCGCGGCCTCCCGCACGGGGTTGCCGCCGTCGGAGAAGGACAGCCGCTGCGCGGCGCCGTCCCAGACGGCGACCTCGAGGCCCGCGCGGCCGAGCGTCTCGGCGAGGCCGGCGAGCACCGGCGGGAGGTCCCGGGAGGCGGGCCTCCCCAGGGACAACACCACCTCCCCGCCCGGGTCCGCGGTGTCCGGCACGAGCCGCACCGTGACCACCGACGGGTCGCCGTCCGCCCCGCCCAGGAGGGCCAGGACCGCCGCGTGCGCCAACCCGGGGGTGGTCCCCGAGGACGTGTCCCCGCCCGCCGAGGTGTCGGCCACCAGCGCGCCCGCGTTCAGCGCGAACGCGAGGGAGCGCGCGGCGGCCAGCGCGCCGGGCTCGTCGGCCGGCCGGGGGACGTGCACCACGGCATCCGTCCCCGCCTGCTCGAGGAGCACGTGCCAGCCCGCGCCGCTCACCCAGACCCGCGGCCCCTCCCGCGCGACCGTCATGCCCCACGCGCGCGCGTTCCCGGCCGCGAGCCCGAGGGCCGGCTCGGCCCAGGGGGCGCCCCGGCGCCACTCCATCAGCGGGCGGAGCACTCCCTCCACGCGCGCGCGCACCGCCGCCACGTCCGCCGGTGCAGCCTCCGCGGCCGCCGTGGCCTCGGCGCCGGCCGCGGGAGGGGGCGACGTCGCCCCGCCGAAGGCGTCGGCCGCGAGGCGGATCCGCGCCGCGGGGTCCAGGACGAGGACGTGGCGGTCCCGACGCCCCGTCGCCGTCACCGTGTACGGCCCCACGAGCCGCCCGAGGTGGCCGAGGTCGAGGGCGTGGGCGAAGGCGCCGGCGGGCGCGAGCGTCGTCCGGTCCCCCGCCTCCACCCACAGGACCGGCATGCGCACGGCGATCTCGTCGACCGCCCGAGGGCACCCGCGCCCCTCCGCCGCGCAGACGAGCACCGCGCGCGCGTCGAGCGCGCGGGCCAGCGCGAGCGCCGCGTCGCCCTGGGCGAGCGGACCCACGCGCGTGGCGACCGCGAGGGGGACGCCCTCCCCGCGGACCCAGAGCGCCCCGAACCCGTCGCCGGCCGTGACGTACGCCGCGGGGCCGGCCGCGAGCACCCCCACCCCCGGGGGGATCGGCCCCGCGTCGCGCCACGCGGCCTCGACGGCGGCGAGCCGCGGCTCGTCCCCGGGGGGCCGCGGCAGGACCCCGTCCGCGGGCGCGGCCCCCGGGAGCACGACGGCGAGCAGGTACCCGGCGCCCGAACCGACCACGAAGGCCACGAAGCTCGTGATCGTCGCCGGGACGAGGCTCCGCGCCAGCTCGCCGTGGCGGACGATCCGCAGGGCGACGAGCGACGAGAGCAGGTAGCCGAACCCGAACGGGTCGAGCCCGCCCCGGTCCGGCAACACGCCCACGAGCGCCCACCCGCCGAAGAAACGGAGGAGGTAGGCGAGGACGAAGGCGAGGACGAGCGGCCGCCCGCCGGTCAGGTTGGCGTTGCGGAGCCAGGGGACGGCGCGCGTCGCCGCCCCGTAGAGCCACGCGACGGCGACCGCCTCGCCGAGGGTCGACGCGAGGCGCCAGGGCTCCAGCCAGCAGAGCGCGAGGAGGCCGGGCACGACGATGCCGCCGAAGTCCCAGCCCCAGCGCTGGTTCACCCAGCTCCCCATCGCCGCGCCGACGAGGAGCACCAGGTAGGCGCGAGGGCTCGACACGAAGTCGAGCGCGAGGTCCTCGTAGGTGAGCTCGAAGCTGGACAGCGACAGGTTGGTGGTCCGCAGGAGCACGTGCTCGAGCAGGATCCAGGTGACGCCCACCGGCACGGCGACCCGGACGAGGCCCCCGGCGCCCGAGCGCCACATCGCGTTCGCCATGAGCGGGACGAGCACGAGCCCCATCGAGTGCAGGGCGCCGTCCACCTCGACGCCGATCGCGCGGACGAGTTCGTCGAGCACGCCCGCCTCGAGCCCGAGCCGCACCGCGACCGAGACCAGCAGGAACAGGAAGAATCGGTCCCGGCCGAACAGGGGGGTCCAGGGCCACCACGCCGGCACGCGCTCGGACAGCGCCTCGACGACCCCCCAGGTGATCACGGCCTCGGCGACGATCACCACGCCGCTCGCGGGCTCGATCACGAAGACGCTGGCGAGGTACCCGGGGACCACGAGCCCGGTGAAGTTCCAGCCGAGGGTCTCGGTGAAGAACCACACGACGAGGAGCCCGACGAGGACCGAGGTCACGATCGAGCTGTCGAGCGAGCTGGCCGGGAACAGGGGCATCAGGGGGCCCCCGGCGCTCGCCCGACGTGGCTAGTAGTACGCGAGGCGGACTTCATAACGAACGCCGAGGCCGGCCGTGGATTGCGCGCTGAATTGGCCCCCCATGTCCTCCACGAGGCGCCGCGCGGCGGCGGGCGCGCTCGACACGTTGTGCGGATCGACGAGCGCCTCGAGCATGGTCTCGGGGAGCCCTCCGTCGTCGTCCTCCACCGCCACGATCACGCCGTCGCGCTCGGCGCTCACCCGGAGCCGGGCCCGCGCCCGCTCGGTGACGTCGGAGATGAGGTATCCGAGGGCGCGGGCGAGGGTCTCCCCACGGGCCGCCACGGGCGCGCAGACCCGCGGGAGGTCCACGGAGAGCCGGTCGCGCCGCTCCACCGCGAGCGACGTCGCCACGTTGGCCACGCACTCGTGCACGTGCACCGGCTCGGCGGGCGCATCGCCGGGTCGCGAGGCGGCGAGCGTCTCGGCGCGCTCGAGCATCCGGGCGATCCGCTCCACCTGCGTCACGACGCGGAGTCGCAGGGAAGCGCGTCCGTCCGCGTCCGCCTCGTCCGCCATCATGGAAGCGTAGCCCCCCACCACGGTGAGCGCGTTCCGGGCCTGGTAGCCGGTCGCGGTCAGGAGGCCCGACTTCACGTCGTCGCGCCGCCGATGGGCGCTGACGTCGTGCACCTGCACGAGCAGGCCGTCCGACGCGGGTGTCGCCCGGATCCGGGTGAGGCACACCTCCTCGTCGGGGCTCCGCCCGGGGAGGCGCGTCGGCTGCGGGGACCGGAGCGCGGCTCTCAGCCGGACCCAGAGATCGGCCTCGCGGAGTGGAGTGAGGGCCCGCAACGCGGCCACGAGCGGGACCACGTCCGCCCCTTCGCCCGCGACCTTCGCCGCGGCGCGCATCGCGACGCTCCCGGTGACGAGTCCGCCGGCGACGTCGAAGACGCCGAGGGTCGACCCGGCCGACCCGAGCAACGCCTCCCAGCGGGCCGAGCGCGTGAGCGCGCGTCTCACGGAGGCCCGCGTCAACGCGAGGCGCGCGGCGAGGGGATCGGTCGCGAGGAGCGCGGCGGGCGAGACCATCGCCGCACCGCGCGAGGCGATGTCGGCGAGGAGCGACCGGTGCTCGGCGCTCGGGCCTCCGGGGATCCCCACCCCGACGGCTCCCACCACCTCCCCCCGCTCCACGATCGGCTCCACGACCCATCCGTCGCCGGACACCCGGGCGGCCGGGATCTCGACGAGGTCGGGTACGACGCCCGGCTCGCCTCGGCGCGCGACGACCTCGGGCCGGGCGCCCGGGGCGCCGGCCCACACGACCACGTGGCTGCCCGGTGCGTGGAGGTCCAGCATGTCCGCGAGGGCCGCGAGGCCCGTGTCCACGCGCGGGTCGGCGGGCGCCGCGCCGAGCCCGGCGAGGACGTCGTCGAGCGCCTCGAGCACGGCTTCGCCCGCGAGGGCGAGTCGCGCTGCGCACGCAAGGGCCACGGCGGCGAGGAGGCCCCCCACCGGGAGATCCACCCGCGCGGCGCGGGCCGCCACCGCGAGGAGCACGATGGCGACGGCGATCCCGAACGTGGCGGCGGCACCGCGGAGGGGCATCCATCGCCCGAGCTGCCGGTGCCAGCCCACGGCGATCGCGGCGGCGAGGGCCGCGGCGAGCGGCAGCGGCACCACGTGCAGGCCCCGCCCGGACGCGACCGTCCCCAGCGCCACCGCGAGCACCCGCCCGCGGTCGACGGGAGCCGTGGACCCGGGCACGCTCTCCCGTCGCCCGATCGCGGGATCGGCGTGGACGAGGACCACCGAACGCCCGGCGAGCGCCGTGGCCGGCGTGCCGGGCCCGATGTGCGCGGCGTCGATCTCGAGGAGCCCCGGGAGCGCCTCGGGGAGCGGGAGGCGGACGGCTCCGGCGAACCGGATGCGCCCGTCGGACCCCGCGGCGAGGGTCTCCGGGTCCGGCGACGCGTTGCCGAGGCGCGGGTCGCCCGCCGGGAACGCCCCCCACACCTCGCGTGCCCCGGCGGCGAGGGCGTAGGCCCGCGCGCGGGCCGGGTCCTCCGAAACCCGGACGACGGCGACCGGGAGCTCCGGGACCGGCACGAGACGGGCGAGCCCGTCGTGCAGCGGGAGGCCGATCGCCCCGCCGGCCAGCGTG
>JBMOQZ010000297.1:0-9240 GCA_049322475.1 Myxococcota bacterium
GGCCTCCGCCGCGCCGAGGAGGCGCCCGAACCGGGCCGTGGCGCGCTCGCCCGACTCCACCGGGTCCCGAAAGCGCGCGCCGGCGATGCGGGCCTCGCGGCGCGCGTGCTCCAGCGCGCTCCGCGACGTCGCGCGCACCTCCCTCCCGGAGACCGACAGCCCGGGGAGGCCGGTCAGGACGGCCGGATCGGAGACCTCGCCCGCGAGGGGGTCGGGCGCCGGCGCCCAGGGCAGGCGGGCGTCGAGCCGCGCCCGGGCGAGGCCGACGCACGTGACCACGACGAGGAGGGCTCGCAGGAGGATCCGCACGGAGCCTCGGTAAGGGCGGGGGGCGAGGGGCGCGCATCGGCCGGTCTGCCGAAAGGGGGGGAGATGCAACCGCCATGACGCCAAGGTCCGCCAAGTCCGCCAAGATGGACGAGAAGGCGGAGCCATTCCGATCTCTTGGCGTTCTTGGCGACTTCTTGGCGGCTTGGCGGTTGCCTCTCTCGGTTACTGGAGGAACTTCGCCGTCGTGTTCCCTTCTTTGCTGCCGTCGCCCTTCACCCAGACGTAGTCGTACACGTCCGCGAGCTTCACGGTGACCTGCGCGCCTTTCTTCAGGCCGGGCACGTCGTAGGGCTCGTTCTTGAGCTCGCCGGCGAGCACGTCGCCCTCCCAGCGGCGGAGCTCGACCCACATGTACTCGGTGCCGCCGGCGCTCGTGCGGAAGGGGGCCTTCACGGCCACGGCGGCGCCGGACGGGAGTCCCTTCGCGAAGGCGTCGCGTACGGCGGTCTCGAACCGCTTCTTCGCGAGCGCGCGCGCCTCGTCGAGGGTGCTCGGCGGCTGATCCGGGAGGGGCGGCGCCGGAACGACGGGAGGCGGCGCGCCGGCGACAGGGTTCTCGACCGCGGGGATCGCGAGCGGCTGCGACGCGGTGTCCGCGCCGTTGCTCGCCACCGGCTCGGGCGCGCCCACGGGCACCTCGGGCTCGGCCTCCACGGGGAGCGTGATCTCGCCCTCGAAGCTCACGCGCAGGAGCGGCTCCTCGGGGTCCTCGTCGCGCCGCGTCGCCGGCCGGAACGTGGCGGTGCCGTCCACCGTGTCCGTGCGGATCGTCGTGGACGCCGCGATCGCCTCGACGCCGTGCACCTTCGCCGCGATCGCGTTCACGACGTGGGACACGTCGGCGGCGTCGGCCGGCGCGACCTGCTCGACCACGAGCTCGAAGTCGCCGTAGCGGCGCAGCCCGCGCGTGACGAGGCGGACGGCGTCGCCGTCGTCCGTGGCGTCGACGACGAACCAGTCCGTGATCGGCCCGCGCGGATCGAGCCGCGCCCAGGCCGCCTTGCCGTAGAGCCGCTGGGTGTCGAGGTCCTCGACCCACCCGCCGGACAGCTCGGCCGCCTTCGCGAAGGCGGCGTGGGCCTTCGCGAGCACGTCCTTCGCGTCCTCGCGCGGCGCGGCGAACCAGGCGAGCAGCACCTCCTGCGACTTCGCCAGCTCCTCGGGGCGGTCGACCTCGACGCCGTAGAGCTCGACGAACGCCGCGTCCGGGATGCCGAACTCGGGGCCGGCGATGCCCATGATGCGCAGCGGCTTCGGGGCGCGGTCGGGGAAGCCGCCGCGGTTCGGGACGTCCGCGAGGGCGGCGTCGAGCGCGTCGAGCACGTCGTCGCCGCAGGTGGGCGCGCAGTAGAGCGCGAGCGCGAAGCGCGCGTCGGGCGGCAGCGGCGGGGGGGCTTCGGCGAAGGCGAGGGTGGCGGCGAGCCACATGGAGCGGACTCCTAACGGCACCTAACGTCCGGGGCCGATGCCTCATTCGACACCGCGCGATAAGCCCGGAGCCCCCCGCCGAGGAGCAGATGTCGCGTTTTCCGGAGCTGAAGAGCCCCCCCGAGCTGGAAGCCGAGGTGCTGAAGTTCTGGAAGGACCACGCCATCTTCGCGAAGAGCCTCGAAGCGTCGCGAGAGAGGCCGACGTTCGTGTTCTACGAGGGGCCGCCCACCGCGAACGGCATGCCGCACAACGGGCACGTGCTCACGCGCGTCAGCAAGGACATCTTCCCGCGCTACCGCACGATGCGCGGCTGGCACGTGCCCCGGAAGGCCGGCTGGGACACCCACGGGCTGCCGGTCGAGGTCGAGGTCGAGAAGCTGCTCGGCATCCACGGGCGAGAGGCCATCGAGGCCTACGGCGTCGAGCCCTTCGCCGAGAAGTGCATCCAGTCCGTCTTCCGCTACACGAAAGAGTGGGAGGAGATGTCGGACCGGATCGGCTTCTGGCTCGACAACGACAACGCCTACGTCACCTACCACCGCAGCTACATCGAGAGCGTGTGGTGGGCGCTCTCGAAGCTCTTCGAGAAGGGCCTGCTCTACCAGGACTACAAGGTCGTCTGGTGGTGGCCGCAGGGCGGCACCGCGCTCTCCTCCGGCGAGGTCGGCGAGGGCTACCGCACCGTGGACGACCCCTCCGTCACCGTGAAGTTCGCGGTGAAGGGCCAGCCCGGGACGTACCTGCTCGCGTGGACCACCACGCCGTGGACGCTGCCGAGCAACGTCGCGCTCGCGGTCCGGGCCGACGCCGACTACGCCTTCGTGAAGGTGGGCGACGACGTGTTGATCGTCGCGGACGCGGTGAAGCCCGAGGGCGACGTCCTGAAGGTCGTGAAGGGGAGCGAGCTCGTGGGGCTCGCCTACGAGCCGCTCTACGCGTTCGCCACCCCCGAGGGCGGCCGCAGCTACGTCGTCGTCGCGGGCGAGCACGTCGAGGTCGCGCAGACCGGCATCGTCCACACCGCGCCCGCCTTCGGCGAGGACGACTTCGAGCTGCGCAAGGCCGCGGGCCTCGGCTTCCTGCAGCTCGTCGGCCCCGACGGCAAGTTCGTGCGCGGCACCGGCTTCCTCGAGGGGCGCTTCTGCAAGGAGGCCGACAAGGACATCGTCCGCGAGCTCAAGGAGCGCGGCCTCGTCTTCAGGAGCGAGACCTACCGCCACGAGTACCCCTTCTGCCCGCGCGCGGACAACGACCCGCTCATCCAGTACGCGCGCCCCGCGTGGTTCATCCGCACCACCGCGCTCAAGGAGCAGGCGCTCGCCAACAACGCCGCGGTGAGCTGGCTCCCCGAGACCATCCGCGACGGCCGCTTCGGCGACTTCCTTCGCAACAACGTCGACTGGGCGCTCTCCCGCGAGCGCTTCTGGGGCACGCCGCTCAACATCTGGACGTGCGGCAGCTGCGACAAGCGCGTCGCGCCCGCGTCCGTCGCGGAGATCGAGGCGAGGGGGGGCGAGCTCGCCGCGGGGGTGGAGCGCGACCTCGCCGTCCACAAGCCCTTCATCGACAAGGTCACGCTCCGCTGCGAGTGCGGCGGCACCATGACGCGCGTGCCCGAGGTCATCGACTGCTGGTTCGACTCGGGCTGCATGCCGTTCGCGCAGTTCGGCTTCCCGCACACGGGGCGCGAGGAGTTCGACCGCGCCTTCCCCGCCGACTTCATCAGCGAGGCGGTCGACCAGACGCGCGGCTGGTTCTACTCCCTGCTCATGATCGGCACGCTCGTCTTCGACGACGAGACGTGCCGCCAGCTCGGGCTCGCCCCGCGCGGCTTCCCGCGCCCCTACAAGCACTGCATCGTGCTCGGGCACGTCTGCGACGCGGACGGCAAGAAGGAGTCGAAGTCGAAGGGCAACTACACCTCGCCGGACCTCGTGCTGAAGGGCTCGATGAAGGTGAGGGCGCTGCCCGACGCGACGCTGAAGCCGGGCCAGGTGGGCTTCAAGGCGCCGCAGGTGAAGTCGCTCGGGCTCGACCCGAACGAGCGCCTCACCGCCCCCGACGGCACGAAGCTCGAGGTCGTGACGCGCCCGGTGAAGGGCAAGGACGCCGTGCACCTCCACCCCGACGACCTCGCCCGCCTCGGCGAGGACGTCGAGCTGTCGCCGCCCTTCGCGCCCCCGGGCGCCGACGCCTTCCGCTGGCTCTTCTACGCGTCGAACCCGCCCTGGAACAACACGCGCATCTCGCTCAAGGCCATCCTCGAGGGCCAGCGCGAGTTCCTGTTCCGGCTCAAGAACTGCCACCAGTTCTTCGTGCTCAACGCCGGCGACCACACCCCGCAAAAGCCGCGCGGCGAGCACCTCCTCGACCGATGGATCCTCCACGAGCTCGACCAGCTCGTCGCGAGCACCACCCGGTGGCTCGACGAGTTCCGCGTCTACGAGCCCGCGCGGGCCATCAACGCGTTCGTCGACGGCCTGTCGAACTGGTGGCTGCGGCGCAGCCGCGATCGCTTCGACGGCGACGACGCCGCCGACGCGAAGGACACGCTGCACCACGTGCTGCTGACGCTCTCGAAGCTCGTCGCGCCGTTCGTCCCGTTCATGGGCGAGGCGATGTACCGGTCCTTGCGGCTCGACGGCCCCGAGAGCGTGCACCTCTGCGCCTGGCCCACGCCCGAGGGGCGCGCCGACGCCGAGCTCGCCGCGAAGATGGCGCTCGTCCGCGAGCTCGCCTCGCTCGGGCTCGCCGCGCGCGCGGAGGTGGGCGTGCGCGTGCGCCAGCCGCTCTCCGCCGCCGAGGTCGTGCTCGCTCGCGCGGTGGATCTCGGCGAGCTCGCCCCGCTGCTGAAGGACGAGCTCAACGTGCGCGAGGTCCGCTTCTCGCGCGACGCGGGCCGCTTCGTCACGTTCAAGGTCAAGCCCGACTTCAAGGCGCTCGGCGCGAGGCTCGGGAAGGACATGAAGGCCGTCGCGAGCGCGCTCGCGCAGCTGTCCGGCGACGAGGTCCACGCGAAGCTCGCCGCGGGCTCGCTCGTGGTCGCGGGTCACGTCCTCGGCGAGGGCGACGTGCTGACGCAGGTGGAGCCGAAGGCCGGCTTCCGCGCCGCGGGCTCGGCGGACGCGGTGGTCGCGCTGCACACCGAGCTCGACGAGGACCTCCGCGAGGAGGGGCTCGCCCGCGAGGTCATCGCGAAGGTGCAGGGCGTCCGCAAGGCCTGGGGCCTCGGCTACGACGACCGCATCGCGCTCGCCGTCGAGGGTGGCGATCGCACCGCGCGGATGCTCGCCCGCTTCTGGGGCGAGATCGCCGGCACGGTCGGGGCGTCCTCGGGCGAGACCTTCGAGGAGGAGGCCGAGATCGTGGCCGACGGCGAGACCGTCAAGCTGCGGATCGCGCGGGCGTGAATGGCTGAGCTGCCCGAGGAGGTCGTCGCCCGCCTGTCCACCTGCGGGCCGGTCAAGCTCCTCACGGGCGAGCCGGGCGACTCCGGCACCGCGGAGGCGTGGGTCGCGCCGCTCGACAAGCAGCTCTACGCCTTCGTGTTCCGCGGGAGCCGGACCGAGGAGAACCTGCTGAAGTCCGGCCGGGCGGAGATCCACGTCGAGGACCGCGAGGGCGAGTGGGCGATCCGCGTGAGGGGGCGCGGCGTGGCCGGCCGCGGCGTGCTCTCGGACGTGCGCCGGCCCGAGCTGATGCACTGGCTCCCCGAGGGGACCTCGCCCGCGCAGCTGCTCGCCGCGCGCATCCACCCGGAGGCCGTCGAGTACCTGAGGGGGAAGGGGAGCGGACGCACGCGCGCGGCGGGGCCGGTGCCGGGCGGCCAGCCTCCGCCGCCGGCGGCGCGGTGGGCGCGCCTCGCGAGCGACCACGTGATCCTCTGGTTCGTGGCGATGGGGGTCGTCGACTGGCTGGGGCTGCTGGTGCTGGTGGAGATCGACGAGCAGCGGGTCGGCATGCTGATCGCCATGACGCTCGCCGGCGTCGCGATGCTCGGCGGCGTCACGCTCTGGAACCAGGCGAACGTGTTCCAGCGGTGGCGGGAGGGCCTCGTGCCGGACGAGGAGGCGGCGCTCATGCTGGAGGCCTGGGAGCCGCCCGGGCGCGTGCGTCGCGCGGGCCTCGCTGGCATGATCGGGGGGCTCGTCCTCGCCGCGGGGATCGCGGGCTGGGGCGGCTGGCGCCTCGGGATCTTCGCGATCCTCACCAGCGGCTTCCCCTTCCTGCTGCCCGCCCACTGGATCCGCCACGCCATGCGCCGCTCCGACCGCGCCGAGGAGAAGAAACGATGAACGTCGCGCTCCGGGGGTCCAGCCCCGCGACCATCGCGTGCGGGATCCTCCTCTTGTCGCGTGCGCGGAGCTTCGGGCAGCCGATCCGCGTGGAGATCGTCGGCGACCCGGACGACATCGGCGTCGTCTCGGGGCCCGCGGTCCTGCACTCGGCGCCGCTGGCGGGCTGCGGCGTGGGGCGGGAGCTCGGGCACGGCTCCGTCGTGGTCATCCCGGGGCCCTCCACCGAGCCCCTCGCGGTCTCGCTGTCGCCGGACGGGCGCAGCGACTGGTTCCTCGTCGACCGCACCGGCGCCGGCGTCCACCCCGCCACGCAGACCCTCGTGCGCATGCGGCGCGAGCGCCGTCCGTCCGCCCGGCAGCACGCGCGCCAGTTCTTCGCCGCGCTGGAGGCGCTCGGGGTCGCGGCGGAGCCCGCGGTGATCGACCTGCTCTTCGGCGCGCCGGTCCCGCCGCTCAACCGGGTCGCCGTCGCGCTCCGCGCGGGGCGGGGCATCTCGGGGCGCAAGGGCTCGCCCGTGACCCAGCTCCTCGAGGGCGAGATGACCGACGCCCCGCCGACGCTCGCGTCGGCCGTCGCGCGCCTGCCCGGGGGGCTGCGCGAGGAGGTGACGCAGTGGCTCGCGCAGGCCGAGCGCTTCGCGGCCGAAGACGGCGATCGCGCCGCGCTCGAGGCGCTGGAGGAGATCGGCGCCCACTTCGCGATGTTGCCCCCGCGCGGCATCCTGCCGCCGCTCGCGCCCTCGGCGGACGCGGTGGCCTACCAGCTCGGCCGGGCGCTCGGCGCCACGCAGGGGAACCCCCAGGCGCAGGCGACGCTGCTCGAGACCTACCGCTTCCTCGGCGGGCGCTTCACCGATCGCGCCGACTGGCCCCTCGATCTGTCGGCGGATCCGCCGCCGCCCGATCGCCTCGGGCGCTGGGCGTGGTTCTGCTCGCAGGTGGCGTCGGCGGCCGAGAAGGTGGATCGCGTCTGGCGCGATCTGGTCGATCCGCCGATGTGACGGGCTCTTGACAACGGGCGGCCGGAGCGGAAAGATCGACGGTAACGCAGTGTCTCTCGACCTCCATCGCCTCTGCCGGACGCTCTTCTTCCTGTTGCGTCACGGCCCCGGGCCCGCGGGGCTGAAGGCCGACGAAGAGGGGTGGTTCCCGGTCGACGAGGTGGCGGGCGCCGCGGCGCGCGCCATCCGGCGGCCCGTGTGCGCGGGCGACGTGTGCGAGGCGCTGTCGCGACACGGGCTCGCCCGCTTCGAGGTGGAGACCACGCGGGTGCGCCTGCGGGCGCCGGGCTGGGGGCCCGCCCGCGCGGCGCCGGGGCCCGACATCCTCTACCACGCGATCCCCCGCGGCCGGGTCCACGCGGTGGTCGCCCGCGGATCGCTGACCCACCCCGGCGGCGGCGCGGTGCAGCTCTCGCGCGCGGAGGACCACGCGTGGCGCGTGGCTCACCGCCTGTGGGAGGACCCCGTCGTGCTCTACGTCGACGCCGCGCGCGCCCGCCGCGACGGCATCCCGTTCACGCGCACGCGCTCGGGCCAGTACGCGGCGCCGTCGGTGCCGGTGCGCCACGTGCTGAACCTGCGCGAGGGCTTCGCCGAGCAGGCGAGCGCGGGCGGCTTCCTC
Source organism: Myxococcota bacterium (assembly GCA_049322475.1). GTDB lineage: Bacteria > Myxococcota_A > UBA796 > UBA796 > SXON01 > JBMOQZ01. The sequence goes on from JBMOQZ010000297.1 coordinate 7,683, forward strand.
GTCGACTGGAGCACGGGCTCGCCCCGGATCGCGCTCATCCGCGTGTGCCGCCGCGGCGGCTCCACCTGGGAGGTCGCGAAGGGCAAGATCGAGGCGGGCGAGGCCCCCGAGCACGCCGCCATCCGCGAGGTCCGCGAGGAGATGGGCGTCGGCGCGGAGATGGCCGTGCGCGGGCGCCTCGGGACCATCCGCTACGGCTTCTGCACCCCCGACGGCTCGCCGCGGCTCAAGACGATCTACCTCTACGTGCTCGAGGCGCTCGACCCGGTCGGCGGTTTCTCGCCGGCGTCGCGCGAGGGCATCGACGACGTGCGCTGGTTCGATCTCGACGAGGCGCTCGCCTCGCTGGGGCACCCCAGCCTGCGCGGGTCGATCGGGCGGCTGCTCGCCGCGCTCGAGGAGCGCGCCGCGGAGCTGGGCGTGAAGATGGCGAGCACCGCGTAGTCAGCGGCCGAAGGGCGGCGGCACGGAGCTGGGCAAGTCCCCGGTGGCGTCGTCGGGCTCGAGGTGCACGTCGCCCACCAGCACGATCGGCACGTCGACGGTGACCGGGACGTCCTCGTGGTCGCCGGCGTGGTCGTAGCGGTGCCGGCAGACGGTCACGGTGCGGCGGACGCGCGGGCCACACGCGTCGACGTCGCGCAGGAGGTGCTCGCTGACGCCGGCGAGGCGCAGGCCGCGGACTGCGCGCTCGGTCCCGTCGGCGTCGCGGAGCACGGCGTCCACGAGCACGTCGGGCCGCTCGTGGTCGAAGCGTCGGGCGATCACGACGGGCCCGGCGACGCCGGCGAGGATCTCGTCGCGCCCGAGCGTCTCGGGGCCCTCGACCCGCACCTGCGCGGGCATGCCGACCGCGCGGCCCCCGCCGCCGGCGCGCCCGTGCCCGTTGCTCCGGGGTACGCCCGGGCCGGGGACGCACGAGGTGTAGGAGGTGCGGACCGCGCCGTCCTCGACGAGCACGATCCGCTCGGCGGGGACGCCGTCCTCGTCGTGGGTGTAGCCGGACGGCAGCGAGAGGTCGGCCGCGGGGTCGTCCACCACGCGGAAGCCCTTCGGGAGCACGCGGCGGCCGACGCGGAACGGCTCGACCTCGCCGTCGGGGGGGTCGCGGTGGCGGCGCGAGCCGCCGAGGCCGGGCAGGAGCAGCCGGGTGAAGAGCGCGATCGCGGCGTCGCCCTCGAAGAGGACGGGCCCGAGGTGCTCGGCCGTCTCGGCGGGGAGGCGGGTCCAGGCGGCGAGGCGCGCGCCCAGCTCGTCGGCCTCGGCGGCGAGCGCGGCCGCGTCGTGGTCCTCGACGCGGCGGGCGACCCACTCGACCTCGACGTGGGCGACCATGCCGTCGGGCGCTCGGGCGATCGCGGAGAGCGCGACCCGGGCCTCGGCGACGGGCGCCTCGACCCGCGTACCGGCGCTGTCGAGGCGCAGGCGCGCGCCGCTGCGCGCGATCACCGTGGCGTGGTGGTCCTCGATGGCCGCGAAGGCCGAGAGGCGGGCGGAGAGCGCCCGCGCGAGGACCCGGAGCGCGTCCGGGTCCGCGGGGGGCTCGCCCGGGGCCGTC
>JBMOQZ010000298.1:0-9229 GCA_049322475.1 Myxococcota bacterium
ACGGACGAGGCGACGTCGGTGCGCATCTGGGACGTCGGCGACCCCGCGTCGCCCGCGCTGCTCTCCACCATCGACGTCCCCGTCGACGACGCCCACCGCCTCGCCGTCCGCGACGACCTCCTCGTGCTCGCGTCGACGTACAACGACGTGTTCGCGTTCTGGGACGTGAGCGACCCCGCCTCGCCCGCGCGGATCGCCGAGTGGGCGCCCCCCGTCGGCGAGCCCCACGACCAGACGTTCGACGGCAATCGCCTGTGGGTCGCGTTCACGAAAGGCTGGGCGTGCCTCGACGTGACCGATCCGGCCGCGCCCGTCGCGTTGTTCTCGGCCGAGGCGGACTGGGAGTTCCCGTTCGTGCACAACCTCGCGGTGGCCGGCAGCTCGGTGCTGATGACCGAGGAGAAGGCCGGCGGCACGCTGCGGCGCTGGGACACCGCCGACCTCGACGCCGTCACGCTGACCGACTCCTACCAGACCCACCCGGACCGCTCCGTCCACGACGTGTTCGTCGCCGGCGAGACCGCCTACGCCGCGTGGTTCAACGACGGCCTGCTCCTCTTCGACCTCGCCGGCGAGCTCGTGCCCGTCGCGTCGTACGACACCTACGAGGGTGACGAGTCGGCGGCCGGCGACGGCACCGCCAACAGCCACGGCGCGTCCGGGGTGTGGGCCGACGGCGACCTCGTCGCGGTGGCCGACACGGAGCGGGGGCTCCTGATCTTCACGTATTAGACGAGGTCCTCGGCCCGAAGCTCCGGCGCGGCCTTCTCGTGCTCCCAGCGCAACAACCCCAGCGCCTCGTAGCGCGGGCGCACGCGCTCGGAGAGGAGCCCGATGCGCTTGAGGTTGGGCACGATGCGCTTGAACATCGTGGTGCGGAAACGCTCCATGTAGCGGGTGCCCAGCACGAAGCGGTCCCACTCGGCGCGTGACATCGCGTGCGCCCAGTGCTCGTCGTAGAACTCGTGGGCGAGGAAGCGGTTGCGCAAGAGCACGCACACCTCGTAGGCCCAGTCCTCGCGCTCGCGGCGCTGCCGCTCGCCGAGCTCCTTCTGGTGCTCCTCGAGCGCGATCACGCCGAAGTGGACGTGGCGGGCCTCGTCGGTGATCACGAGGCGGAGGAGCTCGCGCAGCAGCGGCTCGTCGGTGGAGTGGCGCAGGGTCCCGAACGCGCCGAGCGCGAGCCCCTCGATCAGGATCTGCATGCCGAGGAACTTCAGGTCCCAGCGCCCGTCGGTCATGAGCGCGTCGAGCACGACGTAGAGGTTGTCGTCGATGACGTAGGGTTTCTCGAGCTTCTCGTGGATGTAGCGGTCGAAGACCTCGACGTGGCGGCCCTCGTCGGCGACCTGGGTGCTCCCGTAGAGCTTGCCGTCGGTCCAGCGGACGGACTCCGTGACCTGACACGCGACGAAGAGCGCCCCCTGCTCGCCGTGGAGGAACTGGGCGAGGGTCCAGGCGAGCAGGTCGCGCGACTGGGTGGCGCGCGTGCGCGGGTCGAGCTTGCGCCAGCCCGGGTGTTCCGAGAGCGGCGACTCGCTCTCCTTCAGGATCGGCGCGCTCGGGTCGAGCGGGTCGACGGGCGTGGCCCAGTCGAGGTCCACGGCGGGGTCCCACTGCCCGCGCCGCGCGGCGGCGACGAGCTTCGCCATGTCGGGGCGGTCGTGGGTGTAGGTCCAGTCGAAGTGGGCGCGGTTCTTCGCGCGGAGGTCGGTCACGTCGCGGCGGCCGCGACGGAGGACGAGACCGCGGAGCGCGGGGCCCGCGAGGGCGGCGACGACGCTGGGGCTGCGCATGGGCACCTCCGTGAGGGGGGTCCTCACACTTCCATCTTAGAACCCGATGCCCGCGTCGGCGCCCATGTACGCGGCCGCGTAGTAGCCGCCGAAGTTCAGGTCGTTGAAGACGTCGGCCCCCGCGCGGAGCTGGGTGAACGCCGCGAGGCGGCGGTTCGGGTTGGCGGAGAGGCCGACCTGCGCGAAGGCGCCGCCGCCGAAGCCCGTGTTGGCGCCGTACACGACGAGCGGCCGCGGGCCGCCGCCGCCGCCGAAGTAGAAGCGCACCTTCCCGGCGGGGACGAGCTTCGACCACCCGAGGTTGGCGTACAGGCCGCCGAACGTGTCGAGCCCGATGGGGTAGATGAAGCCCGCGTCGAACTCGGTGAAGGAGCCCGCCCGCTCCCAGCGGACGTCGTAGGCCACCGAGATCGCGGTGCTCGCCCCGGTCCCGACCGGCACCCACGTCCCCATCCGCACGCCGTGGAACGCGTTCGCGCGGTCGCCCGACACGTACACCACGGGCGGCGCCGCGGCCGCGCCGGTGGTGACGGGGGGCGGGGGGATCGCCACGCCGTCGTCGGGCTCGGCGAAGGTGGAGGGCGAGACGGGGGGACCGCTGTCGACGGGCACGTAGGCCTGCTTCGCGGGGACCTTCTCGTAGGGGACGCGCTCGACGAGGGCGCGCGAGATGCGATCGAGGTTCTGGTCGAGCTGGGGGATGCCGTCGGCCACGACGTCGACGCGCCAGACCTGCGCGCCCTTGTCGTCGCGGAGCATGGCCGTGACGTAGAGCTCGCCGCCCAGCCGGATGAGGTCGAGCGTCGCCCAGCGCGTGCAATTCAGCGCCGCGCAGGCCTTGAGCAGGGCGGCGTCGTCGGTGCCCGCGGTCATCGCGGCGCGCGTCTCGGGCAACCCGAGCGGCGTGGCCTGCGTCGCGGCGGACAGGCGGAGCCGGAACAGCGCGTCGGCCGCCTGCACCTCGTCGGGGCCGAGGTTGACCGCGCGCGTCGGGAACACCACCCACACCTCGGCCGGCGCGGGCGCCTCCTGGGCGAGCACGGCGGACACGAGCAGGGCGAACATGCACTCCTCCGGACCCCCGAAGGGTAGCGCGAACCGGGCGCGAGCGCCGCGTTCCCCGCGGGGGGGTTAGGCGCGGGCGGCATGCTTCGCCTCCGGGACGCGGTCCGGCTCGCCGTGGTCGACATCGGCTCGAACACGACCTCGCTGGCCGTGTTCGCGCTGACCCCGCGCGGCGCGCTCGACCGGATCGCCGAGGACAGCGAGCCGCTGCGGCTCATGCGCCGGCTGGGGCCGGACGGCCGCCTGGGGCCGGGCGCCGCCGACCGCACGATGGAGGCGCTCCGGCGCTTCGTCGCCGAGGCGCGGGCGGAGGGCGCGCGGACGGTCCACGTCGTCGCGACGAGCGCGGTCCGCGACGCGGAGGACGGCGAGGCCCTCGTCGACCGCATCGCCACGGAGCTCGGCGTCGAGGCCCGCGTGCTCGACGGGGCCGCCGAGGGCGTCGCCGCCGCCGCGGGGGTGGTGAACACGCTGCCCGTGCGCGACGGCTTCCTCGTCGACCTCGGCGGCGGCAGCCTGCAGGTCGTCGAGCTCCGGGGCGGGCGGTGCGCGCGCCGGGCGAGCCTGCCGCTCGGCGCGCTGCGGCTCACGGACGCGTTCCTCGGCGGCGACGGCGTGCCCTCGCCGATGCAGGTGACGGCGCTCCGTCGGCACGTCCAGCGCGAGCTCGCCGCCGTGCCCTGGCTCAAGGGCGGCGGCACGCTCGTCGGCGTGGGCGGCACGATCCGGGCGATCGCGAAGATCGATCGCCGGGCGAGCCAGTGGCCGATCACGCACGGCCACGGCTACCGGCTCACGGAGGACGCGGTGGAGGCCGCGTGGGAGCGCGTGAGCCGGGTGGACGCGGCGCGGCGGAAGGAGATCCCCGGGCTCGCGTCCCACCGCGTCGATCTCGTCGTCGCCGGCGCGCTCGTCGTCGCGTGGGTGCTGCGGGTGTCGGGGTTCCCCGAGCTGCGGACGTGCACGTACGGCGTGCGCGAGGGCGTCGCGCTCCAGCGGCTCTTCGGCGAGGACGAGCCCGTCGTCGCCGACCAGCTCGGCGCGGGGCTCGAGGCGCGGTTCCCCCTCCTCGATCCCGCGCAGCGGGCGCGGGCGGAGGCCGCCCGAGCGGCGGACCCCGACCCGCTCGCCGGCGCGGCCGCGTGGATCCGGATCGCCGAGCCCGACCGCGCCGAGGCCGTGCGCACGCTACTCGACGCGCCGATGCAGGGGGTGTGGCAGGAGGACGTGCTGGGGCTCGCCGACCTCGTCAGGCGGGAAGCCGCGCCTCGATGAGGTCCGCGACGCGCTCGGCGACGTCGAGCTTCGCGAGCCCCTTCGCCGCCGCCGCCATGCGCTTCCGCGTCTCCTCGTCGCCCAGGATCGCGACGACCTCGCCCGCGACGGCCTCGACGTCGAGGTCCTTCTCGACGAACACCTTCGCGGCGCCGGCCCTCTCGAGGCCGCGCGCGTTGGCCTCCTGATGGTTGTCGGTCACGTTGGGGGAGGGGACGAGCACCATCGGCATCCCGACGGCGCACAGCTCCGCGAGCGTGCTGGATCCGGCCCGGCAGACGGTGAGGTCCGCGCTGGCGAACGCGTCGGCCATGCGGTCCTCGTAGGGGAGGACGGCGAGCCCCGGCTTGAAGAGGGCGCCGTTGGGCGCGTCGGGCGGCGCCGCGACGGTGGAGGGCCCGTAGACCTTCGCGTACTCCTCGAAGTACCGCGGCCCCGTGACGTGGATGACCTGCGCGCGCTTGCTGGCGGCGACCGCCACGGCGTTGAGGGTGGCGGCGCCGAGCGAGCCGCCCACGACGAGCAGCACGGGCCTCGCCGGGTCGAGGCCGTAGCGCCGTTGCCGCGCGGCCGGATCGCCCGTGAGCACCTTCGGGTTCACCGGGCAGCCGACCAGCACGCGCTCGGCGTTCCCGGGGAAACGCGTGTTCTCGAACGTGAGGAGCACGATCCGCGACACGTACGCGCACAGCCGGTTGGCGAGGCCGGGCGCCGCGTTCGCCTCGTGGATCACGGAGGGGACGCCGAGCGTCCACGCGGCGAGCACGGTGGGCGCCATCACGTAGCCGCCGACCCCGAGCACGAGCGTGGCGCCGTCGGCCTTCAGCTGCCCGCGCGCCTTCCAGACGTGCCCGAGCAGCGCGACCCCGAACTTCAGCTTGGCGGCGAGCCCCGCGCGGGGGAACTGCGCGGCCTCGATCGCGCGGAAGAGGTACCCGCGCTCCGGCGCCACCCGCGCCTCGAGCCGCGCGGCGTCGCCGTAGTAGTGCACGGTGTGCCCGCGGGCGCGCAGCGCGTCGCCCATCGCGAGCGCGGGGTAGACGTGGCCGCCGGTGCCGCCCCCGGCGAGGATCACGGTGTGGGGCATGGCCCCGGGGCCTAACCGTCACGCGCCGGATAGTCCGCGCCTGCGATGAGCCGCTTCACGACCGACGCCGCCGCCGCTCTCCGCGCGGCGATCGCCGAGGCGGGCGGCATCGAGGTCTTCGCGGTGGGCGACGTCGACGCGAAGGGCCGCGTGGAGCGCGTGGAGGTGCACGCCCGGGGGACCGAGGACGCGGTGCTCGCGCTGCGGTCGCGGCCGCGGGCGGGCCAGGTGGTGATCCACAACCACCCCAGCGGGGTGCTGCGCCCGAGCGAGCCCGACACGCAGCTCGCCGGCGCGTTCGGCGAGGACGGCGTCGGCTTCGTCATCGTCGACAACGAGGTCACGCGCTCGCAGTGGGTGGTCGAGCCGCACGCGAAGAAGGAGGTCCCCGTCGACGACGCGGCGCTCGCCGCCTTCTTCGAGCGCGACCTCCCCGCGGCGCTGCCCGGCTGGGAGCCGCGCCCGGGCCAGCTCGCGATGGCGCGCTCGGTCGCGCGGGCGCTCGCCGGGGGCGGCGTGCTCGTGCTCGAAGCGGGCACGGGCACCGGCAAGTCGCTCGCCTACCTCGCGCCCGCGGCGCTCTGGGCGATCGCGAACGACCGCAAGGTCGTCGTCAGCACGTTCACGAAGACGCTGCAGGGGCAGCTCGTCGGCGACGACCTCCCGACCCTCGCGAAGGTCGTCCCCGTGCGCTTCGCCGTGCTGAAGGGCCGCGCCAACTACCTCTGCCGGCGCAAGCTCGAGGGGGCGATCCGCACGCCCGGCGTCGAGGCGATCGCCGCCTGGGCCGCCACGAGCGCCACCGGCGACGTCGCCGAGCTCGGCTTCGAGGTGCACGACGACGACTGGGACGCGGTGGAGAGCGACCCCGATCAGACCCTGCGCGCGCGCTGCCCCCACTTCAACAGCTGCTTCTACTACCAGGCCCGTCGCGCCGCGGCGGCCGCCCACGTGATCGTCGTGAACCACGCGCTCCTGCTGGCGGACCTGCAGGTGAAGTCGGTCAACGAGAACGCCGGCATCCTCCCGCGCTACGACCGCGTGTTGCTCGACGAGGCCCACCACCTCGAGCAGGCGGCCACGCTGGCGACGCAGTGCCGCGTGAGCGCGACGACGTACACGCGCGCCATCGCCCCGCTCGTGGGTCGCCCCGGGAAACGCGCCGGCTCGCTCGAGCGCGTCGGCACCCGCTGGGCGTCCACCGCGCGGGCCACGGGCGAGGCCCACCTCGCGGCCGCCGCGCTCCGGGACCTCGCGAAGGTCGGCTACGAGGCCCTCGCCGGCGAGCACGAGGTCCCCGTGCGCGTCACCGACGAGCCTCCCCGCGCCGAGTTCTTCGCCGAGCTGCTGGAGCAGACCGAGCGCGTCGCCGCACGGCTGGGCGCCGTGCAGGCCGCGATGGAGGGCGAGGAGGTGAAGGTCGCGGAGGCCCAGCCGCTGCTCGACGTCGCGCGGGCGAGGCGGCGGCTGGAGGAGGCGGCCGCCGGGATCCGCGGGTTCCTCGACGACGACGCCGACCGCTGCCGCTTCCTCGACCCCGGGCAACGCGGCGTCGCCGCGGCGCACGCGCCGATCGACGTCGGCCCCGTCGTGAGGAGGCTGCTCGCCGAGGGGCTCCACGCGACCGTGCTCACCAGCGCGACGCTCGCCGTGAACGGGCGGATCGAGCACTACCTCGCGCGCACGGGCCTCGACGGCGCCGGCTTCGAGACCTTCCCGAGCCCCTTCGACTACCGGGAGCAGGCGATCCTCGCCTTGCCGAAGGACCTCCCCGCGCCCGACGCACCCGGCTGGATCGACGCCGTCGGCGCCGTGATCGTCGAGGCGATCGAGGCCAGCCGCGGGGGCGCCTTCGTGTTGTGCACGTCCCACGCCGCGGTGAACGAGCTCGCCGACCGCGCGCACGCCGCGCTCGGCACCCGCCACGCGATCCTCCGGCAGGGCCGCGGCGCCAAGGGGAAGCTGCTCCAGCACTTCCGCGAGGACCGCGGCGCGGTGCTCTTCGGCACCGACAGCTTCTGGGAGGGCGTGAGCGTGCGCGGCGAGGGGCTGCGCCTCGTGATCATCCCGCGCCTGCCGTTCCGCGTGCCCACCGAGCCCGTGGCGCAGGCGCGCTACGAGCGCCTGAAGGCCTCGGGCCAGGATCCGTTCCGCGCCTACGCGTTGCCCGAGGCCGTGCTCAAGCTCCGCCAGGGGTTCGGCCGCCTCGTGCGCTCCGGCACCGACCGCGGCGCGGTCCTCGTGCTCGACCGGCGGCTGCACGAGATGTGGTACGGCCGCGTCTTCCTCGCGTCGCTGCCCGCCGCACGCCGCGTCGTCGGCCCGACACGCTCCGTCGTCGACCAATTGCGAAGCTTCTACGCGGGCTGGGCCTAAAGCCTAAAGCCTAAAGCCTAAAGCCTCTCCACGTGCTCGTACGGCGCCCCCGTCCTCAACCGCTCGTCCTCCACCGGCCCGCCCACCGTGAAGTGGTAGATCGGCCGCCGCGCGCCCGCCCGCGCGGCCTGCTGCGCGGCGTCGTCGAAGAAGCAGCCGATGCCGGTCGCGCGCACGCCGTCCGCCTCGGCCTCGAGGTAGAGCACCTGCCCGATCGCGCCGGCCTCCCAGTGCACGCGCCGCCAGAACGGCGCGCCCCACCGCTCGAGCAGCGCGTCGAGGTCGGCGATCATCGCGACGGCGTACGCGCCGTCGCTCGCGATGTCCTGCCCGCACGAGACGTGGCCGGCGAGCCCGCGGACGTCCCCCGTCGTCACGCCGGCGAGCTCGCCCGTGGCCCGCCGCAGGTGGTAGAGCCCCGGCTCCATCCCGTCGACGCGGTGGACGAACACGGCGAGATCGACGGTGTGCGCCCAGGGGAGGGGCTGCCGGCACGCGCGCCGCATCTGGCGCAGGAAGGCCTCGCGCGGGATCGACGTGCGGCCGTCCATCGCCACCGCGGATCGCCGGCGGTGGACGATCTCGCGGAAGCTCGCCGCGCGGCTCGTGTCCCCGGGACGCCGCGGCGGCTCCTCCTCGAACCACGGCGCCGCCTCCTTCCGCGTGGCCGCCTCCACCTCGGCGATCACCGGCCACTCGTGGTGCTCGCCCGAGAGCCGGTTCGCCGTCCCCAGCCACTCCGTCGGGGGCGGAGGCAGGCGGACGTGCCGCGCCTGCGCGATCGGGAAATCGCCGCCGGGCCACACCGCGATCAGGCACTCCGGGACCTCGCCCTCGGGCCCGCTTCCGTCGATCCCGAGCAGCGCCGCGATCGCGGCGTCGGGCACCCCGTCGAGCACCCGGGCTCGCCAGCCCAGCGCGTTCGCCGCCAGCGTGACCCCGGCGATCGCGTGGCCGAGATCGTGCTGGCAGTAGCGGAAGGCGCGCTCGCCGTACTTCCAGGCCTCGCGCCACGGGATCGAGGTGAGCCCGACGAGCATCGCGCCCGGCGGGAGGTCGCCGGCGAGCCTCCCCCACCCGGGCATCGCCGCGCGGCGCTCGAGCCCGTGCAGGAACGGGTTGTAGTGGAACACGCCGTCGCCGTTCACCAGCCACCCCTCGGTGGGGTGCAGGTTCCCGCTCGACGGGTTCACGCGGAGCGCCCACCGCGCGTCGCCCGCCTCCTTCCACGCGGAGATCGCGAGGCTGTCGCGGAAGAGCCGGGCGACGGGCTCGCCGTCGGGGGAGGGGAGGCGACCCTCCATCACGTCGTCGTAGGCGGGCCCGCCGTCGATCTCGCGGTCGAGGAGCTCGACGGGCGCGCCCACGTAGCGGCGGAAGGGGTCGGGCTGGGTGTCCCAGTCCATCCACCCGAGCGCCCGCGCGTACGCGTGCGGCGCGTGGCGCGTGCGGAGGTGGTAGTCCAGCGCGGCCCGGGCGCGATCGTCCATCCGGGCGAGCTATCCTGCGCGCCATGCTCCTCCTCCTCTGGGCCTGCGACGCCGGCGAGCCCGTGAAGCCCGACGACACCGCCGCTCCCGACACCGACACCGACACGGACGCCGACACGGACGCCGACGGCGACACGGAC
>JBMOQZ010000299.1:0-9222 GCA_049322475.1 Myxococcota bacterium
GTGGTCGCCTCGCCCGCGCGCGTCTCGGCCGCGATCCGCTCGCCCGCGCGCGTGACCGCGTCGCCCTCGGCCACCCGCGCGCGCGCGGCCGCCTCGTCCGCCGCGAGGACCGTCGCGCGCAGCCCCTCCGCCCGCTCGACGTCCGCGAGCTCGGCGCGCTGGCCCGCCGCCGCCGTCCACGCGTCTTCGGCGTCCCGCAGCGCGCCCTCCGCGCCCAGGACCTCGTTCCGTCGCTGGGCCGCCTCCGCGTGCCAGCGGACGTCGCCCTCCGCCGCCTCGTGCGCGGCCTTCGCGGACGCCGCCGACGCCTCCGCGCTCGCCCGCTGGTCCTCCAGCGCCGCGCGCGCCTCGGCCGAGCGCACGGGGACCCCCGCCGCGGCCTCGAGCAGCTTGTCGAGCGCGGCCTGCTCGGCCTGGGCGCGGGCGTAGGCCGCCATCGAGATGGCGGCGTAGACCTTCGTGCCCGTCATCCGCTCGAGCAGCTTCGCGCGCTCGGTGGCGGGCGCCTTGAGGAACGCGGCGAAGTCGCCCTGCGCGAGCAGCGCGGACCGGCGGAACTCGTCGTACTCGAGCCCGACGCGCGCGCGGATCTCCGCGAGCGTCTCCGTCATGGTGCCGCCCACGCGCTCGCCCGTGGCGACGTCCTCGAGCTCCAACGCCGCCTGCTGGAACCGCTCGCCCGCGCGGTCCCGGGCGCGTCGGACGGTCCAGCGGGAGCGCCATCGCCGGCCGTCCCGCCCGACGAACTCGACCTCGGCGAAGCCGCTGCCGGTGCCCCGCCGCAGGACCGACCGCGGATCGGTCGCCCGGAGCGCCTCCTTCTCCTGTCCGATGAGCGGGCCGTTCCCCACGAGGCGCGGCATCTCGGCGTAGAGCGCGAGGCACATCGCGTCGAGCAGCGTGCTCTTCCCCGCGCCCGTCGGGCCCGTGATCGCGAAGAGGCCCACGCCGGCGAGCGGGCCGTCGTCGAGCTCGACGGCGAAGTCGCCCGCGAGGCTCGCGAGGTTGCGTCCGCGGATGGCGACGATCCTCACGACTCGCTCCCGACCTGCTGCACCAGCTCGTGGAAGGCGGCGAGGAGCGCGGGCGACGGCGGGTCGGCGTACTCCCGCGCGTACTTCAGGCGGAAGACCTCCTCCGGCGTCATCGCGCGCAGGTCGAGGCCCGGCCGCGCGTCGCCGAGCGCGGCGCCGTCGCCCGTGAGGCGGGTCGCGATGCGCACGAGCCGCGCCGCGCGCCCCTCCAGCGCCTCGTCGACCTGCCGGCGGAGGGTCGGCTCGGGCCGCGCGAGCTGGACCGAGACCTCCAGCCAGGGCCAGCGCGCCTCGGGGAGCGCGCCGCCCGCGGGCAGGGCCTTCAGGGCGAGCAGCGTCGCCTCGAGCGAGCCGGCGTCGAGCCGCACCATGTCGACCGCGCGCGGGACGGGGAGCGCGCGTACGTCCGCGAGGCCCTCGCCGTCGAGGTCCACGAGGTTGACCTGATGCGCGTAGCCCGCCTCCGCCATCGACAGCGGGATGGGCGAGCCGCAGTAGCGGACCCCGTCGCGCCCGCCGACGGCCTGGGCGAGGTGGAGGTGCCCGAGCGCGGCGTAGGCGACGTCGTCCGGGAAGATGGCCGCCGGGAGCGCGTGCTGGTTGCCGCCGAGGACCTTTCGCTCGGAGAGCTCGGAGATCGCGCCGCCCACCATGTAGCAGTGCCCCATCGCGAGGAGGGCCTGACCGCGCTGACGACGCGCGCGCGCCGCGTCGAGCACGCCCGCGTAGACCGCGGCGACGCCGGCGACGAGGCGGTCCTCGGCGTCGACCACGGGGAGGTCGGCCTCGCGGAGGAAGGGGACGGCGGCGACCCACGCGTGTACCTCGCCGCCGCGGCCACGCAGCGGGACCAGCAGGCGATCGGCGTCGGGCGCGCCGCCCGCGCGCGGCAAGCCGCCGACGACGTGGACGCCGAGGGCCCCGAGGATGGGCACGGGCGCGTCGAGGCGCGCGGCCGAGTCGTGGTTGCCGCCGATGACGACGATCTCGAGCTCGGGGAACCGCTTCCGCAGCCCGCCCACCGTCGCGAACCAGGTGTGCTGGGCCGCGGCGGGTGGGTTGGCGACGTCGAAGACGTCCCCCGCGACGAGCAAGGCGTCGACGCGTTCGGCCTCGATGGTGTCCGCGAGCCAGTCGAGGAACCGCGCGTGCTCGAACGCGCGCGGGAGGTCGTGGAGCGTGTGGCCGAGGTGCCAGTCCGAGGTGTGGAGGATTCGCATGCGGACAGGCTATCGCCGGGGGGCGCCAAAAAATGTCCGCCCTCGCACGACGCGTCAGCCTTCCCAGTCCGCGCGGATGACCGCCTCGATCTCGTCGAAGCTCGAGAAGCCGGAGGTGCCGAAGATCACGTCGCCCGCGGGGTCGACCACCACGATCGACGGGAAGCTGATGCCGCTCTCGGTGCCCACGTAGTCGGGGAAGAGCGCGTAGCCGAATCCCAGGTCGCCGAGCACGGGCGAGGCGAGGCCGAAGGTGTCGGCCCAGTCGAGGCGCGTCTCCACGCTCGCGGGGTGGTTGATGTCGTCGAGCGCCACCGCGAGGAGCGTGACCATCTCGACCGGGATGCAGCTCGCCGCCATCTTGGCCTTGAAGGGCTCCGCCGCCTCGGCCATCGCCTGGCAGGGGCCGCAGTTGGGCGCGGACGCGTCGACGACGAGGTAGAACCCGCGGAAGTCCCAGATGTCCACGGGCTCGCCGCACTGGTCTTCCAGCCGCGCGTTGGGGAACGGGGCGCCCGTCTCGAGCGTCCACTGCTCGACGGCGCCGCCCGGGCTGTTCAGCGGCCAGCCGCAGGCGTAGGGCTCGGTCCGCGCGCCGGCGACGTCCTCGACGACCTCGGTCTCGCTGGTGGAGAGCGTGAACGTGCCGGTCGCGGCGAGCAGGAGCGTGCCGCCGTCGGTCAGGTCGGCCGTGTCCTCCCACGCGACGTCGAACGTGTCCTCGCCCACGATCGCGCCCATGTCGCCGAGCGAGACGTTCTCGTTGCCGCTGCGGAAGAAGTGCGTGGCGCCGTCGATCTCGCCGAGGCCGAGGTGCTCGACGCGCTCGACGGGGTCGTCGTCGATCTGGAGGTAGCAGCCCTCGTACCCTTCCGTCATCACGGCGGTCCCCACGGCCTGCACCTCGCAGTCCGGGCAGAGCCAGCCGCGATCGCCGATCTCGGTGACGCCCTCGTACACCCGCGTGTAGGTGCAGTCCTCGAATCCGGCGGCCTCGGCGGTCTCGTCGAAGGTGAGGGTCCAGGTGACCGTCCCGTCGAGCACGCGCGCCGCCCACGGATCGCCCGCGGCCTGCTTCTCGTCGGGGGGCTCGGGCTCCACGACGCAGGAGGGGCCCGTGTCGTGCGTGGTGCCGCTGCCGGTGTCGCCGCCGGTGTCGCCGTCCCCCGCGGGGCCGTCGCCGGGCTTCTCGTCGCCGGGCGAGGGCGGAGGGCACGCGAGCAGCAGCGCGAGGAGCATCTACTTCACGCTGCAGCAGGCGCGGAGGTTCGCGAGGGTGGCCTCGCCGATGCCGTTGACGGCGTCGAGACCGTCGCACGATGCGAACGGCCCGTTGTCCGTACGGTACTGGAGGATGGCGGCGGCCTTCGACTCGCCGATGCCGGGGAGGTCCATGAGGCGGGTGGCGTCCGCGGAGTTGATGTTCACGGGGCAGCCGCTCGTCGAGCCCGAGCTCGCGGGCGGCGCGGACGCGGCCGCCTTCGGGGGCGCGTCGGAGGAGGCGCGCGCCGCGCCCCCGCCACCGACCGACACGAGATCCCGGATGCTGGCGAGGGTGGAGGGGCCGATCCCGCTGACGTTGTCGAGCTCGTCGACGCTCTTGAAGGGGCCGTGGTCGGTCCTGTACTGGACGATGGCGGCCGCCTTCGACGGGCCGATGCCCGGGAGCGTCTCCAGCTCGGCGGCGGTGGCCGCGTTCAGGTCGACGCCGCCGGCCCACGCGGGGAGCGCGGCGAACAGGACGCAGAGGGCGAGGAAGAAGGTGCGCACGATGGCCTCCTACAGGTCGATGGGCCCTTGTCCCTGGGGGGTCTTGGCCTTGAGGCGCTTCAGGCGCGCCTCGGCGTCGGTGAGGTCGGCGGCGGGGCCTCGGGCGAGCACGAGGCGGTCGCCCTCGAGGGCGCCCTCCGGCAGCAGCGACGCGGGAACGTCGACCAGACGGCCCGCGATCTCCAGCACGGCCACTTCCCCCTCGATTCGGTCGACGACGATCATCGCTCCATCCTACGGCTTGCAGCAGCCGCCCGGGCGACGGCCCGCGGCGACGGCGGCCTCCCGGTCGGCGTAGCAGATCAGGTTGCTCGGGCTGATGCGCTCGGCGTTGCCGCAGCCGGACTCGTGGAAGACCTCGCTCGACGCGCTGGCGGGAAACGGGCACGCGGGGGGCGGGGTGCCGGCGGCGGAGGCCGGCGCGAGGTTCTTCGCCGGGGTGGAGTCGCCCGCGGCGGCGCCCTCCGGGGCGGCCTGGGCGGCGACGACGGCGCCATCCGGGCGGGCGACCTGCACGTCGAGGCCCTTCTCGCTCGACCGGATGGTGATCTGCCCCGAGAGATCGGTGCGGTAGACGGTCGCGCCCGCGTGCTGGAGGCGCTCGAGCGTCTCGTCGCCGGGGTGACCGTAGCGGTTGTCGCGCCCCACGCTGACCAGCGCGATCTTCGGCTTCACGTCGGCGAGGAACCCGCTCGTGCTCGAGTGGTTGGAGCCGTGGTGGGCGACCTTCAGGACGTCGCACGCGCCGAGCCCGCGGGTCATGAGCGCCCGCTCGGTGGGCTCCTCGGCGTCGCCGAGGAACAGGAAGCAGTGCCCCTGGTGCGTCAGCCGCGTGACGACGGAGTTCGCGTTGAGGTCCGAGCGCGTGTTCGTCATCTTGACGTCGCCCGGGTGGAGGACCTCGATCTTCGCGCCGTCGTCCAGGTTGTAGACCTGACCGGCTACCGCTTCCCGGTAGGCGATGCCCTTCTCCTCGACGTCGCGCATCAGCACGTCGTAGGTCTGCGTCGTGTGCGCGAGCCCGTTGTCCGAGTACAGCTTGACCGGCAGCGCGCGCACCACGTCGTCCATGCCCCCGATGTGGTCGGCGTGGGGGTGGGTCGCGACGACGAGGTCGATGTGGTCGATGCCTTCGCGGGCGAGGATCGCGGGGACGTCGACGTCGCCCTCGCCGGCGTCGATCAGCACGACCTTGTTCGCGGGAGTGCGGATGAGGATGCTGTCGCCCTGGCCCACGTCGAGGACGTCGACCCGCAGCGTGCCCGCGAAGGCGAGCGTCGCGAGGAGCGCGAGGAGGATCCCCATGTCCTAGAGCAGCGCCGAGAACCAGATGGTGCGGTTGGTGTAGTCGTAGCAGGCGACGTAGCGCGTGCCCGCGATCTCGATGGTCTCGTTGTGGTAGCCGGCGGCGACGCCCTCGCCCGTGACGCGCTCGGGGCTCCAGACGCCGTCGCGCGAGCGGGAGAGCACGAGGTCGTTGTCGACCGCGTCCTGATACAGGATGCCGATGCGGTCGCCCGAGCCGTAGAGCGCCGAGTCGGCGCCGACGTAGTCGCCGTCGTCGATCGTCTCGATGGTGAAAGCGCCGGGCCGGCCGCGCGCGAGCTTCAGGTCCTGGTTGGTGACGTCGTGGTACGAGATGCTGACGTCGCTGCCGTCGACCAGCACGTCGGGCCACTGGCCCACGTCCCCGCCGTCGTCGACGAGCTCGACCGAGTAGCCGGAGGGGCCGCCCGTCGCGAGCCGCAGGGCGCCCGCCGCCACGTCGTAGAAGGCGATGTACTCGGTGCCGTCGGCGCCCACCGCGATCTTCGCGTACTCGCCGGCGTCGCCGGAGACGGTGGAGCCGTCCTCGGGGTTGGTGTAGTCGTCACCCTCGTAGATGACCGTGCCGCTGAAGGCCGAGCCGTTCCAGCGGGTGGCGCGGAGGTCGCCGCGGCCGTTGTCGTAGTGGACCGCGACGGGGTTGCCGGCGCTGTCGATCGCGACGCTGGCCCAGTAGCCGGCGTCGCTGCTGGAGCCGCCGCCGACGTCCGCGATGCCGATGGTCCACGCGCCGGAGCCGTCGCGCTTCGCGTACTTCAGCGTGCCGTTCGTGGAGTCCTGGTAGACGATCCAGACGGTGCCGTCGCCGGCGATGGCCATCGAGGCGTACTTGCCGGCGTCGCCCGGGTTGAGGCCGTTCTCGTCGGGGTAGGAGTCGACCTCCTCGGTGTCCCAGGTGACGGCGCCGTCGTCGCCGATCGTGCCGATCGCGAAGCCCAGGGCGTCGGACGTGCGGTCGTAGTAGGCGACGGCGGGCTTGCCGTCGGGCGTGGCCTTCATCGAGAGCCAGGAGCCGATGTCGTGCGGATCGGGCTCGATGGTGTCGTCGATGTCGCCTCCCCCGCCGGGGACGATGTCCTGCTCGCTGCAAGCTTTGCAGCCTTCGAGCCACACGGGGGCGATCACGACGAGGAGGGGCGCAACCGCGCGCATCCGGGACTCCCTGACAGGCGGCGAGCACCGTACCACCCCGACGAGCACGATGTCAACGCGGTGAAAGTGCCGCGTTAGAGGCGGATCGTCCTCCCCGTCCGGGGGGGCGCGCGGCGGGGGGACGGGCGAGCTGGAGCGGCGCTCGTTCGGGCGGGAAGTTGGCGCGCAGGCGACGCGCGGGGTAGCATCGCGCGCCTTCGGAGGTCCCGTGAAGCTGCTCTTCCCCGTCACCGGTATCGTCGTGCTCTCCGGCGTGTGTTGCTGCGGCGACTTCATGGAGGGGTTCGAAGAGGGAATGGAGATCGGCATGAAGGCCGACGGCGAGGGCAGCGAGGTCACGGTCTCGCAGGAGATGGCCGACGGCACGAAGGTGACGTCGTCCACGACCGAGGGCGGCACGCTCGAGGCCACGCTCGGCGGCAGCTGCGGCCGCTACAAGGACTGGGGCATGTCGGCGCCGTCGGGCTGGAGCGTCCAGGCCTGCTCCGACGACGGCACCAACGGCGGCCTCACGATGAACGGCGGCAGCGACCCCTCCGCGGCCTGCAAGGACCTGAAGGGTTGGGCCACGGGCAAGGGCTTCTCGGTCTCGATGGAGAACGAGATGGCCGGCACCACCTCGATCATCCTCGAGAAGGACGCCACCCGCATGACCATGGCCTGCACGAGCATGGGCGGGATGAACAACGTCTCGATCGCCCTGTCGCCGAAGTAGGCGCGACCGGGTAGATCAGGGCGCACGCTCCCGTAGCTCAGCCGGATAGAGCACAAGTTTCCTAAACTTGGGGTCGCCTGTTCGAGTCAGGCCGGGGGCGCCACCTTCATGGGCGCCTGCGCCCGCGACAACGCCAGATCCAGCGACATCGCCCCCGCGCCCTCCACGACGAGGTTCGCGCACAGGGCGATCGCCAGCAGGTGGAACTCGAAGCCCTCGCCCGCCTGCGCGCCCGACCAGTTCATGAAGAACCCCACGGGCGCGTGCACCATCGCGACGGCGCCCACCATCACCGCGAGGATGCCGAACGCGGCGACCCGCGTGAGCAGGCCGAGCACGAGCCCGATGGAGCCGAGGAACTCGGCGAGGATGACCAGCACCGCGACCGGCGCCGGGAGCCCCATCTCCCCGAAGAAGTCGACGGTGCCCTCGAAGCCGTGGCCGCCGAACCACCCGAGCGCCTTCTGCGCGCCGTGCGCGAAGAAGACGGCGCCCAGCAGGACGCGCGCCACGGCGGGTCCCCACGTGGGCCGCGTCGTCAAGAGCCAGTCCATTCGCACCTCCCCCGCAAAGGTAGGTACCGCCCGGTCGAATTGACGAATAGATGCCGGGGGACACGATGACGCCCACCCCCGACGACCTCGCGTCCATGGCATGCTTCGCCCGCGTGGTCGAGGAGCGCTCCTTCTCGGGCGCGGCGCGCGCGCTCGGGTGGTCGAAGTCCGCGGTGTCCAAGCGGGTCGCCGCGCTCGAGACTCGCGTCGGCGCTCGTCTCCTCGTCCGCACCACGCGGCGCCTCGAGACCACGGAGTCGGGCGAGGCGTTCTACACCCACTGCGCGCGCATGCTCGGCGAGGCGGAGGCGGCGACGGCCGCGCTGGAGGCGCTCCAGGAGGAGCCGTCGGGGCTCCTCCGCGTCAACGGGCCGGTCCTCTTCGGCGAGATGCACCTCGTGCCGCTGATCCCGCAGTTCCTCGCGCGCTTCCCGAAGGTCTCCGTCGAGCTGACGCTCACCGACCGCTTCATCGACCCCGTCGCCGAGCGCCAGGACGTGACGGTCCGCATCACGCGGCTCCACGACTCGAGCCTCGTGGCGCGGCGCCTCGCGGAGAGCCGCAACCTCGTGGTCGCGAGCCCGGCGTACCTCGCGCGGGCGGGCACGCCGAAGGTCCCGCAGGACCTGACCGAGCACACCTGCATCCACTACACCCGCGTCGCGATGCGCGACCAGTGGCGGTTCCGTGGGCCCGACGGCGAGTTCTCCATCGCGACCCAGGGCCGCTTCGCGTCCGACAGCGGCACCGCCATCCGCGAGGCCGCCGAGGCGGGCCTCGGGGTCTGCGTGCTGCCGTGGTTCATGGTCGAGCAGGCGATCGCCGCGGGGCGGCTCGTGGAGCTGATGGCGGGCTGGATGCCGCAGGGCGCGGCGATCTGGGCCATCCACACCCAGCCTCGGCACGTCCCCGCGAAGGTGCGATCCTTCGTCGACATGCTCCAGGCGCGCGTGAAGGGCTGCCGCTACGGCGCGACGTAGACGGCGCCGCGCCCGTGGTCGAAGCCGGGCGCGCCCGTCGCGAAGGCCCCGCCCTCGCCGTCGAGATCGGCGAGCGGGACGACGCCGACGCCCGCGTGCGCGTCGGCGTCGTCGCCGTGGTAGACGAGGCCCGCCGCGCCGGCGACCTCCGTGTCGCCCGACCAGGCCAGCTGCCACACCGCGCCGGCGCCGTAGCCGAGGGTCCCGTCGGCGGGTACGCCGACGAGCGCGAAGTCCGCGTCGCCGCCGACCGCCATGCCCGCCCACCCCGCCGCGCCCGGCCAGACGAAGGCGCCGTCGGCGTCCGTGACGTCGCCGCCGGCCGCGATGGAGGCGCCCGAGACGCGCCACGCCGCGCCGCCGTCCGTGGCGCCGTCGTCGGCGCCGGGCGCGCCCACGAGCAGCTCGGCGAGGCCGTCGCCGTCGAGGTCGCCGACGAGGCTCACGGCGTCGCCCGCCCAGTCGCCGGCC
>JBMOQZ010000300.1:0-9129 GCA_049322475.1 Myxococcota bacterium
CGATCGGCTCGCTCCACGCGGGCGCCGCGTACGCGCCGCGCGCGCTCTACCTCCCGAGCGTCGGGATCGCGCTCCTGCTCGGCCCGTGGCTCGCCCGCGCGCCCGTCCTCGCGCTCGCCGGCGCCGGGCTCGTCGCGCTCGCCAACCCGCACTGGCGCAGCGACGAGGCCGTGTACGCGCGCGCCGCGCCTCACGACGTCCGCGCCGCGCTCGCGCTGGGCGACCGCCACCTCGACGCCGGCCGGCTCGCCGAGGCCGAGCCGCTGCTCTCGCGCGCCCGCGCCGAGGCGACGGACCCGAAGGTGCGCGTCGAGGCCGGCGAGTCGCTGGCGACCGCGATGGCGATGGCGGGGCGGCCCGCGGAGGCCGAGCCCCTGTTGCGCGACGTGCTCGCCGAGGCGCCCGGGCGGTCGAGCGCGTGGGTGGCACTCGGGAACGTGCGGCTCGCCCGCGGCGATCCGGGCGAGGCCGCGGCCTGCTACCGGCGCGCGCTCGCGCTCGATCCGGGCAACGCGGAGGCGGCGCACGACCTGCGGGTCGTGACGGGGCGATAAGCAGGGGCCCGATGGCCCGCTTCCTGTTCGCCCTCCTCCTCGCCGGCGCGGTCACCGCCGCCGGCACGCTCGTCCCCGCCGCGCTCGCGGAGGCGCCGACCCCGTTTCAGCAGGACGTGATCGAGCTGTTGCGGCCCACCGACCTCGTCGGCGACGGGGGCTCGCCCGCCGACCTGTACCTCCTCGCGCTCTACCCCGACGGCAAGCCGATCGTCGGGCTGCCGGCGAAGGCGAGGATGACGGTGGACGGCGGCACCGCGGGCGAGCTGGCCGACCTCGGGAACGGCCTGTACAAGCTCACGTTCACGCCCGAGAAGGTGGAGTCCGCGAAGTCGGCGAGCTTCTCGCTCGAGGGGAAGCTGCCGGACAAGCGCAAGGTCGAGCGCTCGTGGACGGCGCCGATCGCGCCGCCCTTGGCGAAGCGGCTGCAGCTCGCCGCGAACCCGGGCGAGCTCACCCTCGGCGTCGACAAGACCGCGAGCCTCTCGTTCCGGCTGACCGGCGGCGATCCGCGCACCTACGCGACCACGAAGCTCACGATCGCGTCCTCCACGGGCGCCGTCGGCGCGCTCACGAACCTCGGCGCCGGGCAGTTCAGCGGGCTCTTCACGCCGCCCGCCGGCAGCCTCGCGCAGGTCGCGCTGATCACGGCGGTGGACGCCGGCGACACCGCCCGCACCTACGCCGCAGCGGCCCTGCCGCTGCTCGCGAAGTCCGACCAGACCGTCACGGTCGCGCCGAACGCGCGCGTGATCCTGAAGGTCGGCGGGCGCGAGTTCGGGCCGGTGCAGGCGGACGCGAAGGGGCGCGCGAAGGTGCCCGTCATCGTGCGCCCCGGGGCCGCCGCCGCCACACGCGTGGTCATCGCCCCCGACGGCACCGTGAGCGAGACCCCGTTCGACCTGAAGCTGCCCGACACGCGGCGGATCGCGCTCTTCCCGCTGGCGACCGGCATCCCCGCGGACGGGCGGATGCAGGTCCCGGTGCGCGCCTTCGTCGTGACGCCGGACGGGCGGCCCGACGAGAACGCGCTCGTCACGTTCACCGCCACGTCCGGCTCGGTGGGATCGGCGCGCCACGAGGGCGGCGGCGTGTACGTCGCGACGTACGTGCCGGCGACCGGGAACCTGCCCACGACCGGGGCCGTCACCGTGACGGTGGGCGAGCGCCCCGTCGACAAGGAGACGCGCCCGCTCGCGCTCGTGCCCGTGCGCCCGTCGAAGCTGACGCTGCGGGCGGACCCGCCCACGCTCGCGGCGGGGGCGACGGCGCTCACGGTCATCGCGCGCGTCGAGGGGCCCGGCGGCGAGGGCCTCCCGGGGCGGGCGGTGACCTTCGTCGCGAACGGTGCGAAGCTGGCGAAGGTGGAGGACCTGAAGAACGGCGAGTACAAGGCGACGTTCACGCCGACGGGGAAGGGGCCGGTGGAGGTCGCCGGGCGCATAAGCGCGCCGAGCACCGGCAACGGCCTCGCGCACGTCGTGCTCCTGCCGTCGCGCGAGCGCGTGCCGCCCGACGGGTTGTCGAGCGCGATGTTCACCGTCGCGACGCTGGACGAGTTCGGCTACCCGGTGCCCGGCGTCGAGGTGGAGCTGAAGCTCGTCGCGGGCGACGGCTCGCTGCCCGAGCGCGTGACCACCGGCCCCGACGGGATCGCGCCGGTCTACTACACCGCGGGCCGCAAGACCGGCTTCGTCGGCGTCGACGCGCTCGCCGGCGACCGCGCCGCGGGCGCCTCCATGGTGCAGGCGCCGCCGGAGGTGACGCTCCCGGCGCTGCCCGTCGCGGGGAGCGCGGCCACGCGCGCGCTGCTCGACGACTGGAAGGGGACGATCGCGGAGCTGAGGGTGGAGCGGGGCGGCTAACGCGCGCAGATCGCCGCGCCGTCGGGCAACCAGCCCGTCACGACGATGTCCTCGGCGGTGCCCTCGCCGCCCTTCCGCCCGTCGGCGGCGAGGGACAGGACCTCGAGCGACGGCTGGACCGACCCGCAGTCGACGCGGAACAGGAGCGGGTTGCCCCAGGGGTCGCGGGTCTCGAGGCCCACGATGCCGAGGTCGCCGACGGGGTGCTCGCCCGCGGCGATCGGGGAGGCGGGCGTGTGCTCGCTGATCTGGTAGAGGACCTTGCCGGCCGAGACGGTGGCGAGCTTGCGGATCTCGCCTTCGGTGGGGCGAAGCACGAGGCCCACGAACACCGCGGCGGCGCCCAGCAGCACGACGGCGCCGGCGACGTGGAGCCGGCGGTCGCCGGCGGGCGCGGGCTCGGGCTCGAAGGGATCGCGTTCCATCGCGAGAGAATACCATTCGGAGCGCGCGGCTCCGAGGCGAGCGCCCCGCGGCGCTACCGCTTCAGCGTCGCGATGTACGCCGCCACGTCCTTCATCGCCTGCTCGTCCACGAGCGTCTGGGCCATCGGCTTCATCTGCGCGCCGAAGGGGTCGGAGCCGCGCTTGCCGGACTTGAACGCGACGAGCTGGCGCACGAGGTAGGCGTCCTGCTGGCGCCAGAGCGCGGGCGCGTTCAGCGCGGCGTTGCCCTCGCCGCTCTGGCCGTGGCACGCGGCGCACGCGGCGTAGAGCGCCTTGCCCTTGGTGGCGTCGCCCCCGAGCGCGGGCTTCGCGGGCGCGGGCGCGAGCGTCGCGACGTAGGCGGCCACGTCGGCGACGGCGGCGTCGTCGGGCAGCGCCTTCGCCATCGGCACCATCGTGGCGCCGATGGGGTCGCCGCCCCGCGCGCCCGACCGGAAGCTCTTCAGCTGCCGCTCGAGGTACCAGACCTCCTGCCCGCCGATGACGGGCGCGTTCAGCGCGGCGTTGCCCTCGCCGCTCTGCCCGTGGCAGGCGACGCAGGGCGCGTAGAGCGTCTTGCCCTTCGCGACGTCGGCGGCGAGCAGGGGGGCGATCAGGGACAGGGCGAGCAGCATGGCCTCCTCCGTGGGTGCGATCCCCTTGCGCGCGATCCGCGCGGCTCATTCGAGCGGGTCGGTCATTCTACCGCTTGAGCGTGGTCACGTACGCGGCGACGTCCCGCATCGCCTGCTCGTCCGGGAGCTTGCCCACCATCGGGCGCATCTGCATGCCCGTCACGTCGGCGACGTGGGCCCCGCGGACGCCGTCGCGGAAGTTCGTCAGCTGCCGCACCACGTACGCGTCGTACTGGCGCCAGAGCGCGGGGGCCTGCGTCACCGGGTTGCCCTCGCCCGCGCGCCCGTGGCAGGTGCCGCAGGCGGCGAAGAGCGCCTTGCCGGCTGCAGCGTCGCCGCCCAACGTGGGCTTCGGGCGGGGCGGGTTCAGCGACGCGACGTACGCGGCGACGTCGGCGATCGCCTCGTCGCTGGCGATGGTCTTCGACGCCGCCGCCATCGTGGCGCCGATGGGGTCGCGCGTGGCGTCGGCGCCCCGGATGCCGGCGCGGAAGTTGCGCAGCTCGCGCTCGAGGTACCAGACCTCCTGGCCGCCGATGACGGGGGCGTTCAGCTCGGGCCGGCCCTCGCCCTTCTCGCCGTGGCAGGCCACGCACTGGACGTAGAACGCCTTGCCGACCGCGGCGTCCCCGGCGCCGGCGACCTGCGAGAGGAGGATCGCGAGCAACATGGGACTTCCTACCGGGACGTCCGCCCCGGGCACACCGGCAGAACGGCGGGGGGGGCCGTCGCCACGGCGCGCGGGTAGCCGTTCGACGGACGGCCCGGCCGGGCGCGTCGATTACGGCCGCCCCATGAGCACGCGATCCACGGTGACGGTCGACGGCAACGAAGCCGTCGCGTCCGTCGCGCACCGCCTCTCCGAGACCGTCGCGATCTACCCGATCACCCCCTCGTCCACGATGGCCGAGCTGTGCGACGAGTGGTCCGCGCGGGGACAGACGAACCTCTGGGGCGGGATCCCCGACGTCGTGCAGATGCAGTCGGAGGCGGGCGTCGCCGGCGCGGTGCACGGCGCGCTGCAGGCCGGGGCGATGACCACGACGTTCACGGCGTCGCAGGGCCTCCTGCTGATGATCCCGAACATGTACAAGATCGCGGGCGAGCTCACGCCGTTCTGCATGCACGTCGCGGCCCGCACGATCGCGACACACGCGCTCTCGATCTTCGGCGACCACTCCGACGTCATGGCGTGCCGTCAGGTCGGCTTCGCGATGCTCGCCTCGGGCTCGGTGCAGGAGGCCCACGACTTCGCCGCGGTCGCCCACGTCGCGACCCTGCGCTCGCGCGTGCCCTTCCTCCACTTCTTCGACGGCTTCCGTACCTCCCACGAGGTCCGCAAGATCGAGGCGCTCGGGGACGACGACCTCCGCGCCCTGTTCGACGAAGGCGCCGCCAGCGCGCACCGCGCCCGCGCGCTGACCCCCGACCGCCCGGTCCTGCGCGGCACGGCGCAGAACCCCGACACCTGGTTCCAGGCGCGCGAGGCCTGCAACGGCTTCTACGACGCCGTCGCCGGCCACGTGCGCGAGGGCTTCGACGCGCTCGCCGCACGTACGGGTCGCCGTTACGGGCTCTTCGACTACGTCGGGCACCCCGAGGCCGACCGCGTGATCGTGATGATGGGCTCGGGCGCGGAGGTCGCCCACGAGGCCGTCGACTGGATGGTCGCCCGGGGCGAGCGCGTCGGGCTCGTGAAGGTGCGCCTGTACCGGCCCTTCGACGCCCCCGCCTTCCTCGCCTCGCTGCCGGCGACGGCGCGCTCGCTCGCGGTGCTCGACCGCACGAAGGAGCCCGGCGCCGTGGGCGAGCCGCTCTACCAGGACGTCGTCACCGCGCTCGCGGAGGCGGGGCGGTCGCTCCGGGTGGTCGGCGGCCGCTACGGCCTGTCCTCGAAGGAGTTCGACCCGGCGATGGTGCGCGCGGTCTACGCGAACCTGCTCGCCGATCGGCCGCGCAACCACTTCACCGTCGGGATCGTGGACGACGTGACGCACACGTCGCTGGAGTGGGACCGCGACTTCGACGTCGACTTCCCCGGCCGCACGCAGGCGGTGTTCTACGGGCTCGGCGCGGACGGCACCGTGGGCGCCAACAAGAACACGATCAAGATCATCGGCGAAGAGACCGATCACGACGCCCAGGGCTACTTCGTCTACGACTCGAAGAAGTCGGGCGCGACCACGACCTCGCACCTGCGCTTCGGGCCCGGGCCCATCCGCTCGAGCTACCTCGTCAAGCAGGCGAGCTTCGTCGGCGTCCACCAGTTCCAGTTCCTCCAGCGCCTCGACGTGCTGGACGTCGCCGCGCCCGGCGCCGTCGTCCTGATCAACGCGCCGTACGCGCCCGGCGAGGTGTGGGACCGCCTCCCGCGCGAGGTCCAGGCCGCGGTCGTCGAGAAGGGCCTGCGCGTGCACGTCATCGACGGATCGCGCGTCGCCCGGGCCGCCGGGATGGGCGGCCGCGTCAACACGATCATGCAGACGTGTTTCTTCGCGATCTCCGGCGTGCTGCCGCGCGACGAGGCGATCGCGAAGATCAAGCACGCGATCGAGAAGTCCTACGGCCGGAAGGGCCCCGAGGTGGTCGCCCGCAACTTCGCCGCGATCGACGCGACCCTCGCCAACCTGCACCGGATCGAGCCCGGCGAGGTCCGGGGCGAGCCCCGCCCGCCCGTGGTCCCCGACGAGGCGCCCGACTTCGTGAAGCGCGTGACCGCGGTGATGATGTCGAGCCACGGCGATCGCCTTCCGGTGAGCGCGTTCCCCGTCGACGGGACGTGGCCGACCGGCACGGCGAAGTGGGAGAAGCGCAGCATCGCCGCGGAGATCCCGGTGTGGGACCCGACGATCTGCATCCAGTGCAACAAGTGCGCGTTCGTGTGCCCCCACGCGGCGATCCGCGCGAAGACCTACGAGGCGACTGAGCTCGACGCCCCGCCCGCGGGCTTCAAGTCGATGGCGTACAAGGCCCCCGGACAGCAGGGCGTCGCCTACACGATCCAGGTCGCGCCCGACGACTGCACGGGCTGCCGCCTGTGCGTGGAGGTCTGCCCCGCGAAGGACAAGTCGAACCCGCGCCACAAGGCGCTGGACATGGCCCCGCAGGCGCCCCTGCGGGCGGGCGAGGCCGCGAGCTTCGCCTATTTCGAGGCCCTGCCCGAGCTCCGGCCCGACATGGCGAAGCTCGACGTGAAGACGAGCCAGCTGTTGCCCCCGCTCTTCGAGTTCTCGGGCGCGTGCTCGGGCTGCGGCGAGACCCCGTACGTCAAGCTCGTCACGCAGCTCTTCGGCGACCGCGTGCTCGTCGCCAACGCGACGGGCTGCTCGTCGATCTACGGCGGAAACCTCCCGACGACCCCGTACACGACGAACCGCGAGGGGAGGGGCCCCGCGTGGTCGAACTCGCTGTTCGAGGACAACGCCGAGTTCGGCTTCGGGCTGCGCCTCGGCATCGACGCCCACCGCGAGCGCGCCGAGCGGCTGCTGAAGGCGGCCGCCTCCCGCGTCGGCGAGGACCTCGTCGCCGAGATGCTGACCGCCGACCAGTCGACCGACGCCGGGGTCGGCGCGCAGCGCGACCGCGTCACGCTCCTGCGCGGCCGGCTCCCCGCGGGCGACGCCCTCGCCGAGCTCGCCGACTACCTCGTGAAGAAGTCGGTGTGGATCGTGGGCGGCGACGGCTGGGCCTACGACATCGGCTTCGGCGGCCTCGACCACGTCCTGTCCACCGACAAGGACGTCAACGTGCTGGTGCTGGACACCGAGGTCTACAGCAACACCGGCGGGCAGCAGTCGAAGGCCACGCCGCTCGCCGCCGCGGCGAAGTTCGCCGCAGCGGGCAAGACGATCGCCAAGAAGGACCTCGGCTTGATGGCGATGGGGTACGGCTCGGTCTACGTCGCGCGGGTGGCGTTCGGCGCGAAGGACCAGCAGACGCTGCGCGCGCTGCAGGAGGCGGAGTCGTACCGCGGGCCCTCGCTCGTCATCGCGTACAGCCACTGCATCGCCCACGGCTACGACCTCTCCCACGGGCTCGAGCAGCAGAAGCGCGCGGTGGACTCGGCGACGTGGCCGCTCTACCGCTTCGATCCGCGCCGCATCGCCGCGGGCGAGCCGCCGCTGAAGCTCGACTCGGGGCCGCCGAAGCTGCCGGTGAAGGAGTACATGAAGCAGGAGGCGCGCTTCCGCATCGCGGAGGCGTCCGACCCCGCGCGCTACCGCGAGCTCCTGCAGTGGGCCCAGCGTGACGCGGAGCGCCGCTACGCCGTCTACGAGCAGCTCTCGAAGGTGGTCATCCCGCAGGTCGCGGCGATCCCCGACAAGAGCCCGCCCCCCACCGATCCTTAGGAGGCCGCATGGACCTGCGAACCACGTACCTGGGCCTCGAGCTGGCCCACCCGTTCATGCCGGGCGCCTCGCCGCTGGTCGACGACCTCGACGCGGTGCGCCGGCTCGAGGACGCCGGCGCCGCCGCGATCGTGATGCACTCGCTCTTCGAGGAGCAGATCACGCGCGAGCAGCTCGCGCGGCTGCGCTTCGTCGACTTCCTCGACGGGCTCTCCCCCGAGGCGCGCGGCTACCTCCCCGACCCCGACGCGTTCACCTTGGGCCCCGACGCCTACCTCGACCAGATCCGGCGCATCAAGGAGGCCGTCAGTGTGCCCGTGATCGCCTCGCTCAACGGCACGACGCGCGCCGGCTGGCTCGACCACGCGCGGCTCATGGAGGAGGCGGGCGCCGACGCGCTCGAGCTCAACGTCTACGCCGTCGCCGCCGACCCCGACGTCGCGGGCGAGGCGATCGAGGCCGAGACGCTCGCGATGGTCGCGGCGCTGGACGCCCGGGTGCGGATCCCGGTCGCGCTGAAGGTGTGCCCGTTCTACTCGTCGCTCGCGCACTTCGCGCGGCGGGTGGAGGCGGCCGGCGCCGAGGGGCTGGTGCTCTTCAACCGGCTCTTCCAGGCCGACATCGACCCCGTCGCGCTCGAGGTGCGCCGGGTGCTCCACCTCTCCGACAGCAGCGAGCTCCCCGTGCGCCTGCGCTGGCTGGCGATCCTGTCGGCGCGCGTGGGGCTCTCGCTCGGGGCGAGCGGGGGCGTGCACACGGCGACGGACGCGGTGCAGGCGCTCATGGCGGGGGCGCACGGGGTGCAGATGGTGTCTGCGCTGCTCAAGCACGGGCCCCGGCGCCTGACGGAGGTGCGCCTCGGGGTGGAGACGTGGATGGAGGAGCACGGGTACCACTCGCTCGCGCAGCTGCGGGGGTGCATGGACCTGTCGCGGTGCCCGGACCCGGCGGGGTACGAGCGGGCGAACTACCTGCATCTGATCGAGAGCTGGAGGGCTTCGTAGGGGGCGATCGGCACCCTCTCGCACGGGCGAGCGTCGGACGGGGTGACGGCGGTCCGACGGCGCGGTCAAGGGCGAACGCCGAACTTCCGCGAGCACGCGGCTTGCCGGGCGCGGGGCGATGCCCTGCACGGTCGAGCTCCGGGGCGCCGCGCACGACGGGCGCGCTCGACGCTGCAAGTTCCAGAAACTCTGGCCGCTCCCGTTCCGGAAACTCTGGCCGCACCTCTGGGGGAGGTTCGAGGTGAGGCCGGGAGACGACAAGGAAGGCACGCGGCGGCGTAGCGAGGCGGCGGAGGC
>JBMOQZ010000301.1:0-9117 GCA_049322475.1 Myxococcota bacterium
GAGGTGCACCTCGAGCCGGGGCGCGTCGCCCGCCGTGAGCCACGCCACCGCCACGCTCCCCGCGAGGAGCCAGTGGAAGACCCGCACCGGCACGTCCCAGACCCGCATCATGGGGAGGAACGTCACCCCCGAACGTGGGGAGGCGTGCGAGGCGCCGCTTAGGACATGGTTGGATCCGGGGCTGGGGCATCCGTGCCCCACCCCCACCGTCCCATGCGTGCCTCAGGGGCTAGGGGTCGCAGGCGCCGTCGTCGTCCGTGTCGCGGCAGCCCTGGCCGACGAGCATGCGCTCGAGGATGGTCCCCTCCTCGCCGATCTCGATGACGAGCACGCCGTGGAAGGTGCCCACCGCGGTCGGCGCGAAGCGGATGGTGACCGGGACCTCGGCGCCCGGCTCCATCATCTGCGGGAACGGCAGGTCGTTCGGCACGAAGAAGACGCCGTCGGTGTTGGACTCGACCCAGACGTCCGCGACGTAGGCGTCCTCGTCGCCGATGGACAACACGGAGACCTCGGTGGCCTGCGAGCGCGCGTCGGGCACGTGGTCGCCGAAGGAGACTTCGCCGTCGGGGTCGGTGCCCACGAGCGGCCCGAGGGCGTCGACCGCGTATTGATCGAGACCGACCCCGCCACAACCGATGAGGAGGAAGGTGAGCATGCCGGAAACCTTAGCAAGCACCGTGCCACACGAAAACCCCCGTGGAAGCGTGGTCGCACCTGGGGCACGCGCGCCCCGGTGAGGCCTGCGCGCCGCCGCGGGATATCCTCCGGGGGTGACCGGGTCCCCCGCCCTCTTCTCGTCGCCCTCGCCCGAGGCCATGGCGTCCGCGCTGGTCCGCCGCGCCGAGGCCCGCCTGCGCGCCGTCCCGCCGCCGGCGCTCGCCGATCTGCTCGCCGACACCGTGTTCTGGGAGCGGAAGCGCGTCGAGCACGACGGCGCCGACCCCGACTACGTGGCCGCGATCGACGAGGCGGCGCGCTGCCTGCGCGAGATGCGCCGCGCGGACATGGACCACGCCGTCGCGGCCCTCGTCCGCAGCTACGGCCGCGAGATCCACAACCCGTTCTCGCCGCGCACCTACCGCTTCGCGACGCGGGTGATGCCGGGCGCGCTCACGCGCCTGCTGTCCGCGACGCGCGCCCGCGACGTCGTGCTGGGCGACTTCGATCCCGCGTCGCGCATCGTGCTCGGCGGGCCGCTCGCCCGCCTGCGGGAGCTGGCGCGCCACGCCACGCTCATCCTCGCGCCGACCCACGTCTCGAACCTCGACTCGCCGCTCATCGGCTACGCCCTGTACGCCGCGGGCCTGCCGCCGTTCGCCTACGGCGCGGGCCTCAACCTGTTCGCCAACCCGGCCATGGCGTGGTTCATGGAGCGGCTCGGCGCCTACACGGTCGACCGCCGGAAGCGGAACCGCCTCTACAAGGACACGCTCAAGGACTACTCCGTCGAGATCCTGAGGCGCGGGTGCCACAGCCTCTTCTTCCCCGGCGGCACGCGCAGCCGCTCGGGGCGGCTCGAGCGCAAGCTCAAGAAGGGGCTCCTTGGCACCGGGCTCGCCGCGTGGCAGGAGAACCTCGCCGAGGGCAAGCGCGACGGCGACGTGTTCATCGTGCCCTGCACGTTGTCGATGGGCCTCGTGCTGGAGGCCGAGACGCTCATCGCCGACTCCCTCGCGGAGGAGGGCAAGCAGCGGTACATCATCATGGACGACGAGTTCTCGCGGCCGGCGACCGTCGCCTCCTTCACGCGGCGCATCCTCGCGCTCGACGCCGCCGTCCACGTGGTGTTCGGCGAGCCGATGGACGTGACCGGCAACCCGATCGGCCCGGACGGGCGCTCGCTCGACCCGCAGGGCCGCGCGGTGGATCGCCGCGGCTACGTCTGCGACCGCGACGGCGCCGTGGTCTTCGACGAGCAGCGCGACCACGTCTACACCGAGCGCGTGGCCGAGCGGCTCTCGGAGGCCTACCACCGCGACTTCGTCGTGCAGAGCACGCACCTCGCCGCGTGGGCCGCGTGGGAGGCGCTGCGGGGGCGCAAGCCGGGCCTCGACACCTGGCGGCTCGTCCGCCTCCACCCCGACGAGCGCTGGGTCGAGCGCGCCGACGTGCTCAACCTCATCGACCTCGCCCGCGGCAAGCTCGCCCACCTCCGGCGCGCCGGCCCCGCGCGCACCGAGGACATCCTCGAGGAGGCGATCGCCCGCTTCGCCGGGTACCACCAGAAGCGGGCCCTCGCGCCTGAGGGGAGCCGCCTGCGCGTCGACCCGCCGCTCGCGCTCTACTACCGCAACCGCCTCGACGGCTACCGGATCGCCGGATGAGGGTGGGCATCGTCGGAACGGGCGAGCTCGCCGACGCGCTCGCGACGCTCTGCCGCGCGGCCCAGGCGGAGATCGTGGTCGGGCCGCGCGGCGCTGAGCACTGGACCGTGCAGCCGGACCTCGCCGCGCTCGTGGCGGAGAGCGATCTCACGCTGCTGGTCGTCCCCGGGCGCGAGCTGCGGCTCACGGTGAAGGCGATGGCGCCGGGCCCCGCCGCGCGGGTGGTGGTCGCGACCCGCGGCCTCGAGCCCGGCACGGGCCGGCGCTTCAGCGAGATCGTGCGCGAGGAGAGCGCGTGCCTGCGCGTGGGCGTGCTCGCCGGCCCCATCCTCCCCGGCGAGGTCCGGCGCGGCTCGCCCTGCGCGGCCGTGGTCGCCTCCGCGTTCGACGAGGTCGCGAAGCTCGCGATGCAGGCCCTGACCTCGCCGATGTGCCGCGTGTACCCGAGCCACGACGTCGCCGGCGTCGAGACGGCCGGGGCGCTCGTCGAGGTGCTGGCGATCGCCTTCGGCGTCGCGCGGGGGCTCGGCCTCGGCGTGGGCGCCCAGGCGATGATCGTCACCCGCGGCATCGCCGAGGGCGCGCGCCTCGCCTCGCGCCAGGAGGGAGACGCGCGGACGTTCGCGGGGCTCGCCGGCGTGGGCGAGCTGGTCGTGAGCGCGAACCTGCCGGACCACCCGGCGCACCTGCGCGGCCTCGCGCTCGCCCGCGGCGTGAAGGACCCCGACGCGGTGCTGTTGTGCGACGCCCTGCTCGCCCGCGAGCGAGACATGCCCATCACCGCGGCCGTCCGCGCCCTCGCGATGGGCGAGGCGAAGGCGAGCAAGGTGCTCGCGGGCCTGATGGCGCGCGAGTTCCGGGAGGAGTTCGACGCGTGATCGGGGTGTACGACTCCGGCTACGGCGGCCTCACCGTGCTCCGCGCGCTCCGGGCCGCGCTCCCGGACCGCGACTTCTGCTACCTCGGCGACAGCGGTCGGGCGCCCTACGGCGGCCGCGACACCCACACGATCCTCGACTTCGCCGAGCAGTGCACCGAGCGCCTCTTCGAGGAGGGCTGCCGGCTCGTCGTCGTCGCGTGCCACACCGTGAGCTGCGTCGCGCTCCGCCACCTCCAGCGTCGCTACGCCGGAGACGACCGCCGCGTCCTCGGCGTCACCATCCCCACCGCGGAGGCCGCCGTCGCCGCCTCGGACGGGCACGTCTGCGTGCTCGGCACGGCGCGGACGGTCGCGAGCGGCACGTTCGTCACGGAGATCGCGAAGCTCGGCCCCCACCGCGTGACCCAGCGCGCGGCCCCGCTCCTCGCGCCCATCGTCGAGGAGGGCTGGGAGGACACGGAGATCGCGCGGCTCGCCGTCGCCCGCTACCTCGACGGCATCGACGCCGACACGATCGTGCTCGGCTGCACGCACTACCCTCTGCTCGCCCGGGCGATCCGGGCCCAGACGAAGGCGCGCGTGCTCGACCCCTCCTCGTTCGTCGCCGACCGCACGCGCGACTGGCTCGATCGCCACCCCGGCTTCGACGACCCCGGCGCCGGCGCGGTGCGCTACCTGTGCACGGGCGACCCCGCCGTGTTCCGCGACCACGGCGCGCGCTTCCTCGGCGAGCCCATCGGCTTCGTGCGGCACGTCGCCGAGGAGGCCGGCCGCCTCGCGCCCCGGGAGACGGTCCAGGTGGCGGTCGGGCAGGTCGTGCGATGAGGGTCCTGGTCACCCAGGACATCGACCCGGTCGGTCTCGCGCTGCTCGCCCACCACGACGTCTCGGTCTGGTCCGGTCCCCCCATCCCGCGCGCGCAGCTCCTCGCCCGCGTCCGTGGCTGCGACGGGCTCCTCGCGATGCCCACCGACCGGATCGACGGCGAGGTCCTCGACGCCGGCCCCGTGCGGGTCGTGGCCAACCACGCGGTCGGGCTCGACAACGTCGACCTCGCCGCGGCGCGCGCCCGCGGGGTGATCGTCACGAACACGCCGGGCGTGCTCACCGACGCCACCGCCGACCTCACGCTGGCGCTGCTGCTCGCCTGCGCCCGGCACGTCCTCGAGGGCGACCGGCTCGTGCGCGCGGGCGCCTGGGACGGCTGGCGACCGCTGCAGCTGCGGGGGCTCGAGCTCCGCGGCGCCACGCTGGTGATCGTGGGCATGGGCCGGATCGGCCGGGCGGTGGCGGCGCGCGCGGAGGCCTTCGGGATGCGCGTCGTCGGCGTGGGCCGGGCCGACGATCTGGACGCCGCCCTCGCGATCGCCGACGTGGTCTCCGTCCACTGCCCGCTCACGCCCGAGACGCGCGGGCTCCTCGGCGCCGCCCGGCTCGCCCGCCTGCGGCCCGGCGCGATCGTGCTCAACACGGCGCGCGGCCCGATCGTCGACGAGGAGGCGCTCGCCGAGGCGCTCCACGCCGGCCGGCTCGTCGCCGGGATCGACGTGTACGCGCGCGAGCCCCTCGTGCCCGACCGCCTCCGCGAGGCGCCGGGCTGCGTCCTCCTCCCCCACCTCGGGTCCGCCACCGTCCACGCGCGCCGCGAGATGGCGCGCAAGGCCGCCACCAACCTCGTCGCGGCGCTCGCCGGCGAGCCGCCTCCCGACCGCGTGGCCTAAGGCTCGATCCGCCCGATCAGCACGGCGCCGCGGCAGACCGCGCGCTCTCGCCGCTTCACGACGAAGCCCGGCTTCGGGGTCCAGGTCCCGGCGAGCTCGCGCGGCGACGCCACGATCCACGCGCCCCGCGGGGTCTCGCCCTCCGCGCAGTCGCTCGCGGGGACGCCGGCGCGAAAGCCCACCCAGCGCTCCATCGCGCACAGGACCCCGCCCTCGCCGGCCTCGGCGAGCACGCGATCGACGATGGCGGCCTCCTGCTTCGCGCACACCTGCATCCGGTCGGCGGTCGGCGCCTCGGACCCGGCGATCCGCACGGCCCCCCAGGCGAACGCCGCGGCGACGGCGGAGCGGGCGAGCCAGGGGCGCCCGGCCGTCGCGACGGCCACCGCGAGGAGCCCGCCGAGCGCCGCGACGTCGGCGTGCCGCGACTGGAACACGATGAGCGCGAACGGAGCCGCGGTCAGCGCCAGTCCGACCGGCAGCGCGGCCTGCCAGCCGGCGAGGCGGCCCGCGCGCCATGCGCGCACGCACGCGACGCACGCCGCGGGGATGGCGACCGCCCACGGCCCGAGGAACCCGACCGTGCGCCACGCCTGCACCGCCGCGAACCAGAAGGCGCGCGACACGGGCGTCGCGTCCGGACGCGCGATCTGCTCGAGCCATCGGCCCGACACCTGCGCGAACCGGTCCACGTCGGCGTGGAGCGGGTTCGCGAGGCGCCCCGTGAGCAACATGGTGCGGCTCTCCGCCACCGGCATCGAGATCTTGCCCCGAACGCCCGTGTGCAGCGCCATCGCGTCGAGCCCCGCCCACAACGCGTACGTCGCCGCCGCGCCGGCCACCGCCGCGACGGCCCGCCCGGGGGCCGCCCTCGCCACCACCGCCACGAGCACGAGGCCGACGGGGAGCCCGTTCTCCTTCACCAGCGGCAGGCCGCCGGCGACCACCCCGAAGGCGAGCGCCGTCCCGTTGCCCGCGCCCCTCACCGTCCGCGCGGCGAGGAGCGCCGCGAGCGCCGTACACGCCGCCACCAGCGTGGTCGGCTCGACGCGGATCGACCACGCCCACATCGCCGGCATCGGCACCGCGAGCCAGCCCGCGGTCCGCCCCGCGCGCCCGCCCGCGACGGTCTCGGCGGCGAGCGCGAGCAACGGCGCGATCGCGACGCCCGCCGCGAGCGCGACCGCGGTCGCGCCGACCCCGCCGCCGAGCAGCGCGCCGAGCGCCGCGTAGACCGGCGGCAGGTCGCCGACGTAGCGCCCGCGCGCGAGCTCGAGCATCTCGTAGCCCCAGAAGGCCGCGTCCTCGCCGAACGGCTCGCGCCAGCCGATCCCCCACGCGAGCGCCACGCGCATCGCGAGCCCCACGGCCACCATGCCGGCGAGGTGGCCGGCCCCGACGCGATCGGACGGGTGCACGCGGGGCGGCTAACAGAGGCCGCGGGCACGCGCCCCCGTGCGCCCTGTACCGTGTAGCCTCCCACCTCCCGATGCAGTTCCACCAGTACGTCGTCGCCGCCTTCAACGCGAAGCCGCGGGGCATGCTCTTCCCGCCCAACTGGGCGCTCGTGGGCGCGTTCGGCCTCCTCGGCATCCTGAACCCCGGGTTCTGGCTCGTCGGCGCCGGGGTCGAGCTCGCGTACCTGCTCGCGATGGTCACGAACGCGCGCTTCCGGCGCCTGGTCGAGGGCGTCGAGGACCTGGCGGCGAAGCTCGGGGAGGAGGACCGCGAGCGCCTCGCCGAGCTCGACCTGCGCTGCGCCGCGGCGCTGAAGAACGAGCCGGGGCTCGCCGCCGCGCTGGACGCGCTCCGCGACGCGTACCTGCAGCTCCTGCTCACGCGCGCCGCCATCGTGAGCGTGCTCCGCGAGGACCCCGAGACGGACAGGACCTCGCTGGAGCGCGACCTGCGCGAGGTCCAGCGGCGCGCGCGGAACGCGGAGGACCGCCTCCGCGACAGCCTCGTCGGGCAGGCCGACGTGCTGGAGCGCCGGCTCGCCGCGTGGAAGGCGGCGGAGAGCAAGCTCGAGATCGTCGCCACCGAGATCTCGCGCATCGAGGACCAGGTGGAGCTCCTGCGCGAGCAGGCGGTGCTCGAGCACGATCCGGCGGTCACCGCGCGCCGCGTCGACGAGGTGTCGGCGTCGCTCGGCAAGACGCACGCGTGGCTCGAGCAGCAGCGGGCGGTCTACGGACTGACAGGGGCGAGCCGCCCGCGGTAGAACGCCCGGATGCAGCGCTCCCAGGGCCCCGGCCTCACGATCCTCGGGTTGATCGCCTCTCTGTTGCTCGTCGCCGGCCTCGTCGGCGTGGGCGCGTACGTCCTCTTGCGCGGCGAGAAGGAGGAGGCCTCCGTCGCCGCGACGGCGGAAGAGCCCGCCGCGCCGGCGGGCGAGGGCCTCGTGGACGCGCTCTCCGAGGTGCCGCGCCTCGATCCGCCGAAGGCGTACGCGCCGAAGGACGGCATCGTGGAGGTCGAGCTCTCCGAGTACGCCGGCTACGCGGGCCTCGTCGCGGCCAACGGGGGCCTCGCGCCGAGCGACGCGTCGTGGTTCGCGCAGAAGCACGGCTTCAAGGTGAAGCTCACGCTCTCCGAGGAGGAGAGCTGGTCGCGGCTCAACCGCGGCGAGTTGGCCGCGAGCGCCACGACCGTCGACGTGCTCGCCGCCTACGGCAAGCAGTTCGACGTCGTCGTGCCGGCGCAGATCGCCTTTTCGCGCGGCGCGGACGGCATCGTCGTGCGGAGCGACGTGAAGCGGCTCAACGACCTGAAGGGCAAGACCGTCGTGGCGGCGCAGTTCACCGAGGCCGAGTTCTTCCTGCGCTACCTCGCGCAGGAGGCCGGCATCCCCGTGCAGGTCGGCGGCGCGTCCCCCGACGGCATCGGCGTGGTCTTCGCCGAGGACGCCTTCACCGCCGGCGACGTGTTCCTCGCCGACATGGACCGGTACGCGGGCTGCGTGACGTGGGAGCCGAAGACGAGCGAGGTGGTCGCCGCGAGCGGCGGGAAGGCGCACGTGCTCGCCACCAACCGGAACCTGCTCGTGATCGCGGACATCCTCGTCGTCAACCGGGGCTTCGCGCAGGCCAACCCCGCGATCGTCGCGGGCCTCGTCGACGGCCTGCTCGAGGGCAACCGGCGCGTGCGCGCCGGGGGCGAGCGCGAGGTCGTGGCCCGCGCGTTCGGCTGGGACGCGGCCAAGACGGAGGCCGAGCTCGCGAAGGTCCACCTGTCGAACCACCCGGAGAACCTCGCGTTCTTCTCCGGCGCCATCGACATGGCCGGCAGCTTCGGCGGGATCTTCCAGTCGGCCGTCTACGCGTACGGCCGCGGCGTGGTCCGCGAGGCGATCGACCCCGCGCGCTTCGTCGACGTCTCGCACCTCGAGGCGCAAAAGGGCGCCTACGCCGACCAGGTCGTGGAGATCGCCCCCATCCGCCAGGCCGCGGGGACGGTCGAGCAGGACCCGCTGCTCTCGAAGGACATCCGCTTCCTCTTCGAGCCCAACTCGTCGAAGCTCGACATGCAGGACGCCGGCAACCTCGCGCGCCTCGCCGACCTGAAGCGGCTGTTGCAGGTGTCGCCGGGCTCGACGGTGCTCTTGCGCGGGCACGTCGACGACGGCATGGTCCCGGAGTTCCGCAAGCAGGGCGGCGAGGCCTTCGTGCGCCAGATGGCGCTCAAGGCGGTCGAGCTCTCGCGCAACCGCGCCGCCGAGGTCGAGCGGCAGCTCGTGGCGACGCACGGCGTCGACGACGCGCGCGTGGAGACCGTCGGCCTCGGATGGGACGAACCGGCGGGCAAGGTGCCCGAGGAGAACCGACGCGTCGAGGTGCAGTGGTTCACGGTCGAGTGAACGATCCCCTTTGACATCGAGCGCGCGGATGCCTAGAGCGGGGGATTGCCGGAGGACGAGAATGGCCCGACCCCGCATGACCCAGGCCAAGCGTGCACGTGAACAACAGCGGCAGGAGCGCGGACTCGCGAAGCTCCAGGACCGCGCCGAGCGCAAGAAGGCGAAGGGCGAACGCAGCGTCGCCGACGGCGTCGATCCCGACATCGCCCACATCATCCCGGGCCCCCAGCCCCGGGAGGACGAGGACGAGGACTGAATCCGGTAGACTCCGGCCGGTGCTCCCTCCGCTGTTTCCCTCCCCCCCCGGCCTCCTCGTCCGCGCCGCGGTCCTCG
>JBMOQZ010000302.1:0-9054 GCA_049322475.1 Myxococcota bacterium
GCGCGCAGGGGCACGCGACCACCAGCACGGCCATGGCGACGTCGGCCCCCTCGCCCCAGCCCGCGACGACGCCCCACCCGACGAGCGCCGCGCCCGCCGCGACGAGCGTGACCGCCGTGAACCAGGGCGCGATGCGGTCGGTGAGCGCCGGCGGCGCGGGCCGATCGGCCGCCTTCGCGAGCTCCGCGGCCATCCGCGCCACGAGGGTCCCCTCCCCCGCCGCCTCGACGCGCACGACGAGCGGCCCCTCTTCGAGCACGGCGCCCGCGACGACCCGGTCGCCTACGGCGACGGAGGCGGGCTCGGCCTCGCCCGTGAGGAGCGCCATGCGGACGGTGCCTCGGCCGTCGACCACCACGCCGTCGGCCGCGATCTCCTCGCCGGTCGCGACCACGATGCGGTCGCCCCGGGCGAGCGAGGCCGCGGGCACGGTACGGCCGGCCTCCGTGCGCGCGGACGCCGGCGCGGTGCCCGCGAGCGCCGTCGCCGCCTCGACCGCGCGGCGCCGGCCGCCCTGCTCGGCGACCCGGCCGGCGAGCAGCAGCGCCACGAGCATCGTCAGCGAGTCGAGCCAGGCGTCCTCGCCGCGGACGGTCGCGACGATCGCGTGCCCGTACATCGCGACGATGCCGATGCTCACCGGCAGGTCGACGTGCAGGATCCGGTGCCGCAGCCCGGTCCACGCCGCCCGGAGCATCGGCTCGGCGCACCAGAGCGCCGACGGCGTCGCGAGCGCGAGGGAGACCCAGCGGAAGAGCGCCGCGTGACGCTCGTCCATCCCGTCGAGCCACCCGGCGTAGATCGACGCGGACATGAGCATCACGTTCATCGCGACGAACGCGGCGACGCCGAGGCGGACCAAGAGCGTGCGGTCGGGCGGCGCCAGCGCGCCGGCGGCGCGGGGCCGGTAGCCGATGGCGGCGATGCGCCCCGCGATGCCGTCGAGGTCGACCTCCCCGGGGTCCCACTCCACGCGCGTCCGCCCGCTCGCGAGGCTCACGGTCGCGCTCCGCACCCCGGGGGTCGCCCGCAACACGCGCTCGGTCACCCACGCGCACGCCGCGCAGGTGAGCCCGTCCACGCGCAGGGTGACGGCGACGGCGCCGTCCTCGCCGGGCTCGACCGGCACCTGGGACCACGCCGCCGCCGCCGGGCCGGGGCGCGGCGCCGGGGCGGCGCGCTCGGCGTAGTAGCGCTCCAGCCCCGCGCCGCGGATGATCTCCGCGGCCGTCTCGCAGCCGGCACAGCAGAACTCGCCGCTCTCCACGGGGGCGGCGCAGTGCGCGCAGCGCAGCGGGAGGGGCGACGCCGCGTTCAACGCGCCTCCGACTCGTACGTCGGGTCCACCGGGTCGGCGCCGTCCACCGCGATCCAGACGAACACGGCGTTGACCCCGAACACGGTGGCGAAGAACAACACGATGCCGATCTTCCAGGCCACGTCAGGCTCCCGGGGTCTTGAAGGTGGTGGGCACGGCGACCTGGTCGTCGTGGGAGCGGACGGTCACGGTGATGGGGAGGGTCCGCGAGGACGTCCCGGGCGGGAGCCGGACGACCAGCGGGACCGTCGTGTCCTCGCCGGCGTCGAGCGACAGCGCCGGCACGTTGAACGTCCCCTCGGCGGGGAGCCCGTCGATCGCGACGGTGAAGTCCTCCGGCTCGAGGTCCTCGTTGATGACCTGCAGCAGGAAGGTGTTCCGCGTCCACCCGTCCGCGTCCACGACGTAGAGCGAGCCGGGCGCGCGGTTCACGTTGACGCGCAGCTCGTGCTTCGTGGCGAGCAGGCCGACGAAGGCCAGCGCCACACCGGACAGCAGCGCGCCGTACACGACCGTGCGCGGCCGGATCCAGCGGGTCTTCTTCAGCGAGGTGTACCGGATCAGGCTCGGGTGACCGAGCTTCCCCATCACGCCCGTACACGCGTCGATGCAGCGTCCACAGGTGATGCACTCGAGCTGGAAGCCCTCGCGGATGTCGATGCCGGCGGGACACACCGTCACGCACTTCTTGCAGTCGATGCAGGCGCCGCCCTGCTTGCGGGGCTCGCCGGCGTCGGCGAGGTAGGCGACGACGAGGCTCTCCTCGTCGCACAACGCGCCCTGGATGCGGGCGTACGGGCAGAGGTAGTTGCAGAATTGCTCGCGGAACCAGGCGAAGTCCCAGAACATCAGCGCGCCGAGGCCGAGGACCCACCCGTACGCCTCCGCGCTCGCCCCTCCGGTCCACAACGTGCGCGCCGGCGAGAACCAACTCACGAACGTCCCCGCGATCGCCCCGGAGATCGCCGCGTAGACGGTCCACTTGGCCGCCTTGCGCCAGGCCTTGTCGAACGTCCAGGGGCCGCGGTCGCGGTGCATGCGCACGCCGCGCTCGCCCTCGATCCACTTCTCGAGCGGGCGGATCCACTCCTCGAGCCAGACGGTCTGCGGGCAGGCGTACCCGCACCAGAGGCGCCCGAAGAGCGCCGTGAAGAAGAACAGGGCGAACGCGGACGCGAGCGAGATCAGCACGAGGAACACGGTGTCCTGCGCGCTGAACACCTCGCCGAAGGCGTACACCCGGCGCGCGGGCAGGTCCACGAGGACCGCCGGGTGCCCGCCCACGGTGAGCCAGGGGACGGCGAAGAAGATCGCCTGCAGGGCGAGCCCCGTCCAGCGGTGGACCTTCTGGTAGAAGCCCTTGACCGTGGCGGTGTAGACCCAGGCGCGGCCCGGGTCTCCACCGGGATGGGCGGTCACGTCAGCGCCCTCCCCCCGAGCTGTACACGTACGCCGCCACCTGGGAGATCTTCTCGGGGCCGAGGATGGGGCCCCACGTCAGCATGCCCTTCTCGGGCACGCCGTCGGTGATCGTCTTCGTGATGTCGGGCAGGGTGCCGCCGTGGATCCACTCGGCGTCCGTGAGGTTGGGACCCACCGCGCCCTTGAGCTCCGCGCCGTGACACCCCGCGCAGTTGGCCGTGTAGACCTCCCGGCCCTTCGCGATGAGCTCGGGCGTCACCTCGACCACCGCGGTGACGGTGGGCTTCGGCCACCGGAGCTCGGCGGCGGCGACCTCCGCCTCGTACTCGGCGGCCTCGGAGCGGCCGGAGACGAAGTGGTAGTCCACGGTGTACACGACCGCGAAGGCGATCGAGACGACGAACAGCCCCACCCACCACGCGGGCAGGTCGTTGTCGTACTCGTCGATGCCGTCGGCCTCGTCGGCGTGGCCGAGGATGCGGTCCTTCGGGTGTTCGCTCATGGGGAGTCCTCCAGCGGCAGGCGCGCGGCCGCCTCCATGTCCTCGCGCCGGCTCGGCCACCACGCCCACAGCGTCGCGCCGACGAAGACCAACAGGAACTGCACGGTGACGAGCCCGAGGAGCCAACCGAGCTGGGCGCTCTCGGCCGCGTCGCGGTAGATCGGGTTCATTGGGCGCTCGCCACGGCCTTCTTGCCGTCCACGCCGAGCCGCTGCAGGTAGGCGATCATGGCGACCATCTCGCTGTCGGGCGCCGCCTGAACGTTCGCCGACGCGAGCCGCCCCACGATCCCCGCGGACTGCGCCTCCATCGACGCGCGCACCGCGGTCTCGGACGCGTCGTCGTAGGGGTGGCCCAGCGTCCGCAGCGCGTCCACGGTGGCGGCCACGTCGGCGGGATCGACCTTCGCGTCCACGAGCCACGTGTACGCGGGCATCACGCTCCCCGGCGAGGTGCTGCGCGGGTCGCGGAGGTGCTCCCAGTGCCAGGCGTCCGGGTACTTGCCCCCGACGCGGTGCAGGTCGGGGCCGATGCGGCGGCTGCCGAGCTGGAACGGGCGGTCCCAGACGTACTCGGAGGCCCGCGACCACGGCCCGTAGCGCAGCGTCTCCGCGCGCATCGGCCGCACCATCTGCGAGTGACAGTTGTAGCAGCCCTCGCGGACGTAGATGTCGCGGCCGGCGACCTCCAGGGGCGTGTACGGCGGGCCCGCGGCCTCGGGCACGTTGTCGTCGACGGTGTACATCGGGACGATCTCGGCGAGGCCGCCGATCGAGATGGCCACCGTCACGAGCACGGTGAACAGGCCGCTCCGGTGCTCGAGGACCCGGCGGTGCCAGGCGTCCTTGTGGGTTCCTTCCGACATGTCACTTCCCCGCGACGGGCGAGAGGGAGGCGGCGGGCGCGGAGGCGGTCGTCCGCCACACGTTCCAGCCGCAGAGGATCGTGCCGGTCAGGTACATGAGCCCGCCGGCGAGACGGAGCCAGTAGAAAGGCGCGAGCGACTTCACCGTGTCGAGGAAGTTGGGGTACCGCAACAACCCCGTGCTCTCCTCGACGGCGCGCCACATCAGGCCCTGCGTGACGCCCGCGACCCACATCGCGACGACGTAGAAGACCATGCCGACGGTGGCGAGCCAGAAGTGCGTGGTGGCGAGGTCCCGGCTGTAAAGCTCGCGGTTCCAGACCCGCGGGACCAGCCAGTAGATCATGCCGAACATCGTCATGCCCACCCAACCCAGAGCACCGCTGTGGACGTGGCCGATCGTCCAGTCGGTGTAGTGGGAGAGCGCGTTCACCGCGCGGATCGACATCATCGGGCCCTCGAACGTGGACATCCCGTAAAAAGTGATGCCGACGACGAAGAACTTGAGGACGGGATCGGTACGGAGGCGATCCCACGCGCCGCGGAGCGTCAGGAGTCCGTTGAGCATGCCGCCCCAGGACGGCGCGATCAGCATGACGCTGAACACCATGCCGAGCGTCTGCGCCCAGTCGGGGAGCGCCGAGTAGAGCAGGTGGTGGGGACCCGCCCAGATGTAGAGGAACACGAGGCCCCAGAAGTGGATGATCGAAAGCCGGTAGCTGTAGACGGGGCGCTCCGCGGCGCGCGGCAGGAAGTAGTACATGAGGCCGAGGATCGGCGTCGTGAGCAAGAACCCGACGGCGTTGTGGCCGTACCACCACTGCACGAGCGCGTCGGTCATGCCCGAGAACACCGGGTAGCTGCGCGTGAGCGTCGCGGGGATCGCGAGGTTGTTCACGATGTGCAGCACCGCGATGGTCACCACCATCGACAGGTAGAACCAGATCGCCACGTACAGGTGCTTCACCTTGCGGATGGCGATGGTGCCGAAGAAATTCACGGCGAACCCCACCCACACCACCGCGATGGCGAGGTCGATCGGCCAGATCAGCTCGGCGTACTCCTTGCCCTGGGTGAGCCCGAGCGGCAGCGTGATCGCCGCCGAGACGATGATCGCCTGCCAGCCCCAGAAGTGGAACCCCGACAGGGTGTCCGACCACATCCGGGTCTTCAGGAGGCGCTGGAGCGAGTAGTAGATGCCCGCGAAGAGCCCGTTGCCGGTGAACGCGAAGATCACCGCGTTGGTGTGCAGCGGACGGAGCCGCCCGAAGCTGGTCCACGGCAGGCCGAGGTTGGCAGGCCACCAGGCGAGCTGCAGCGCGAGGATGACGCCCACCAGCATCCCCACCGCGCCCCACAGGAGGGTCGCCGCGAGGAACTTCCGGACGATGGCGTCGTCGTAGGCGGGGGGGTTGGATTCCACGGGCGGCGAACCTCCGCGCCCGCCGGATTGCAATCGCCGTGCCACGAACGACGTACGCAACCGACTTGCTTTTCGGGCGGGGGTGTACCCGACGGGGACAGCCCCCGTGTGCCGGTTCCCACACCCCGGCGGGCGCCCTCGCACGATACGCTCGCCTGCGCATGCATCCCTTCGACGAGATGAAGTCCTGGGTGGGCTTCGGCCCCGACGACGAGGCGCGCCTCCGGGCGCTCCGTCCGGTGGTCCAACCGCACCTCGAAGACCTCTCCGACACGTTCTACGCCCGGATCCTCGCGCACCCCGAGGCCGCGAGGGTGCTGCGCGATCAGGCACAGGTGGAGCGGCTGAAGGGGACCCTTCGCCGCTGGGCCGACGAGCTGCTCGCGGGACCGTGGGACGAGGACTACTACCAGCGCCGGGAGCGCATCGGGCGCGTCCACGTCCAGGTCGGCCTCCCCTCCCGCTACATGTTCACGGCGATGAACGTCTTCCGTACCGGGCTCTGCGCGGTCGCGGAGGACGCGCTGCCGCCGCACGAGGCCGCCGAGACCTGCCGGAGCATCGGCAAGGTCGCCGACATGGACCTCGCCATCATGACGGGCACGTACCTGTTGTCCCGCGAGCAGTCGCAGATGGCGGCCCTGCAGGAGGTCATCGTCTCCCACCTGCCCGTCACGGTGCTCCTGCTCGACGGCGAGGGCCGTGTCACCGCCGCCACGCGCCCGGCCGCGCGCCTCGCCGGCGAGGGGCCGATCGTCGGGCGTCCGCTCGCCGACGTGCTCCCGAAAGCGCTGGTCGAGTCCGCGCGCCTCCCCGATCTCCTCGCCTCCGCGGAGGCGACCGGCGAGTCCGTCGTGCTCCCGCGCGTCGACGCCAGCGTCGCCGGCGAGGACCGCGTGTTCCGGGTCACCGTGGTCCCCCTCGACCACCCGCTCGCCCGCGCGCTCGTCCACATCGGTGACATCACCGACACGGTCGCCGCCGAGATCCGGCTCCTGCGCGCCGAGTCTCTGGCCCAATTGGGAGCACTCAGCGCCGCCGTGGCCCACGAGCTGCGCAACCCGCTGGCCGGGATCTCGGGCGCCATCCAGGTGATCAGCCGTTCGCTGCCGGCGGAGGACCGGCGCAAGCCGATCATGGACAAGGTCGAGCAG
Source organism: Myxococcota bacterium (assembly GCA_049322475.1). Classification (GTDB taxonomy): domain Bacteria; phylum Myxococcota_A; class UBA796; order UBA796; family SXON01; genus JBMOQZ01. The sequence continues at coordinate 6,685 of JBMOQZ010000302.1, forward strand.
CAGGTGCGCCGCCTCGACTCGCTCGTCACCGATCTGCTCGACTTCGCGCGCCCCACGGACGCGCGCATGTCCGCCGTGCAGCTCGAGGAGGTCGCCCGCCAGGTCATCGAGAACCTGCACCGGGAGAACCCCGACGTGTCGCTCGAGGCCGTCGGCTCCGGCGTGGCCTGGGCCGATCCCAACCTCGTCCACCAGGTGTTGCTCAACCTCGCGATCAACGCGGTCCAGGCGATGGGCGGAAACGGGCGCGTCCGCATCGAGCTGAAGGACGGCTGGGTGCGCGTGAGCGACACGGGACCCGGCGTGCCGCCGGAGCACGCCGAGAAGATCTTCGCGCCCTTCTTCACCACCCGGACGAAGGGCACGGGCCTCGGGCTCGCCATCTGCCGGAAGGCGGCTCAGGCGATGGGCGGCACGCTCGAGCTCGCCGAGGAGGGCCCCTTCCCCGGCGCGGCCTTCCAGCTCCGCCTGCAGACGCCGTCAGACTGACTCGGGCGGCGCCTCGAGGCCGAACTTCTCGATGCGGTAGCGCAACGCGTAGCGCGAGATCCCGAGGAGCCGCGCCGCGGCGGACTGGTTGCCGCCCGTGCGCTGCAGCGCCTGCATGAGCAGGCCCTTCTCCACGGCCTCGAGCCCGACGCCCTCCTCCGGGAGCACGAACGGGCACCCGGCGATGGCGCCGGCGGGGAGCCCCTGGAACCGCAGCTCGGGCGGGAGGTCCTCCGGCTGGATCACCTCGCCCTGCAGCAGGATCACGGTGCGTTCGATGACGTTGCGAAGCTCGCGGACGTTGCCCGGCCAGCGGTACTGCTGCAACAGATCCATCGCCTTGCCGCTCGTCCCGTGGATGTTCCGGCCGAACGCCTTGTTGAGCTTCTCGATGAAGTGGTGGACGAGCGCGGCGATGTCCTCCTTGCGCTCGCGGAGCGGGGGGACGTCGATGGGCACGACGTGCAGGCGGAAGAACAGGTCCTCGCGGAAGCGCCCGGCCTTCACCTCGTCGCGCAGGTTGCGGTTCGTGGCGGCGATGATCGCGGCGTTGAGCGGGATGTCGGCGACCCCGCCGACGCGACGGAACTTGCGGTTCTCGAGCGCGCGCAACAGCTTCGACTGCATGCCGACGGGGAGCTCGCCGATTTCGTCGAGGAAGATGACGCCGCCGGCGGCGACCTCGAACAGGCCGCGCTTCGTCTGGCGCGCGTCGGTGAACGCGCCGCGCTCGTGCCCGAAGAGCTCGCTCTCCATGAGCTGCTCGGGCAGCGAGGTGCAGTCGATCTCCATGTACGGGGCCGAGCGACGCGGCCCGCGCCCGTGGATCGCCCGCGCCACGAGGTCCTTGCCCGTGCCCGACTCGCCCTGGATGAGCACGGTCGGGGCGTCGATCTTCTCGAGCCGGCGCAGGGTCTCGAAGAGCCGCTGCATCGACGGGGAGCTGCCGACGATCTCGCCGTACCCGCTCCGCTCCTTCGCGCGCAGGTAGTGGACCTCGCGCTTGAGGCGGTCCTCGGCGAGCGCGCGCTGAACGGCGAGCGCGGCCTCGCGCAGGTCGAAGGGCTTGGCGATGTAGCCGCTGGCGCCGAGGCGGGTGGCCTCGATCGCGCTCTCCACCCCGCCGTGCGCGGTGATGACGATGACGGGAAGGTCGTTGTCCGACTCGCGGAGCGTGCGTAGCGCGGTGAGCCCGTCCATCACGGGCATCTTGAGGTCCATCATCACGAGCGACGGCGCGTGCTGCCGCACCATCTCCAGCGCCTCCTTGCCGTTCGTGGCCGAGAGCGTCGTGTAGCCCTCCTGCTCGAGGTGCTCGCAGAGGGACCAGCGGATGAGCTCTTCGTCGTCGACGACGAGGACGGTGTCGGACATCGGGGTGGGCCTTTCCGGGGGACGAGCTGTGCCGTTTAGCACAGTTTTCGTCTTTCGGCGCCCCCCAGTCGCGGCACGGGCCTTGCATCGCCCGCCATCCGGCCCGTGCGTAGAGAGACGTGGAGGAGAGAGGTGTTCGCCGTCGTCACAGCAGCGGTACTCGCCGGCCTCGTCGGGAGCCCGCACTGCGTCGGGATGTGCGGGGGATTCGCCTCCGCCTGCGGGGCTCGTCGTCACGGGCTCGCCGCGTGGAACGCCGGGCGGCTCCTCGCCTACGTCGCGGTCGGCGCGGCGATCGGCTCGCTCGGGGCGATCCCCACCGTCGGACGGGGACTCGCGGCCGTGCTCGTCGTCCTGTTCGCGCTGCGGCTCGCAGGAATCGGCCCCGAGCTGCCGGCGATCCCGGGCGTCGCGAAGGTCGGCGCGTGGCTTCTCGCCCGCTCCGGGCTCGGCGCCCGCGTCGCCTTCGGCGCGGTCAGCGCGCTCCTCCCCTGCGGCCTCCTCTGG